>DASQJK010000092.1:0-4957 GCA_035631095.1 Thermoanaerobaculia bacterium | reverse complement strand
CTCGACGTCTATGTAGAGGACGCCGAGGTCGCGGTTGTCGAGGAGCCGGTCGCGCAGAGCGTCGATGATGATGGGTACCGTCGGCAGCTCCGTGACGCCGTCGAAGAGAAGGTTCTTGAAGCGGATCTCTTCGTTCTCGGTCGGCAGGTACGCGGGCAAGGCCTCGCCGCGCTCGTCGAGCAGCTTGCGAACGGTCGAGAGGAGCTTGCGGCGCGTGAACGGCTTGGTGATGTAGTCGTCCGCGCCGACCTGCATGCCTGTGATGAGGTCCCGGATCTCGCTCTTGACCGTCAGCATCGCGATCGGGATCTGCCGCGTCTCCGGAGCGTTCTTGAGAGTCGTGCAGACTTCCCAGCCGGAGAGCTCCGGCATCATGACGTCGAGAAGGATGAGGTCCGGCCGGGACTCGAGCGCGAGATCCACGCCCTCGCGGCCGTTGTGCGCGACGATCACGGAGTAGCCCGCCGACGCGAGGATCGTCTGGACGATCAGAAGAATGTCTTCGTCGTCGTCAACGATCAGGATCTTTTCAGCGGGCATGGGCGTGGTTCTAGCTCCGAAGTCCGCGTTTTGTTCCGTCTTTGATCATAGCACCAGCACCGAATGGACACGGCGGGAAGCCAAGCGGGCTCGGCCCGCGAGCTTCTCGAGCTCGATGAAAAACGTGAGCCCGACGACTTCCGCGTGGAGCGAGTCGGCGAGGCTCGCCGCCGCTTCGGCGGTTCCTCCCGTCGCCAGCACGTCGTCGACGATCACCACCCGCTCGCCGGGTCTGCAAGCATCGCGATGGACCTCGAGGGTGTCCTTGCCGTACTCGAGGCCGTAGCTTGCTCGGATCGTTTCGCCGGGAAGCTTCCCCGGCTTGCGGACCGGGACGAAACCGACCGTGAGCTCCCGCGCCACCGCCGCTCCGAACATGAACCCGCGCGCCTCGATCCCGAGCACCTTGGAGAGGCCGAGCTCGCGATACGGAGCCGCCATCGCGAAGACCGCCGCGCGGAACGCCTCCGGGTTTGCGAGAAGCGGAGTGATGTCGCGAAAGAGGATTCCGGGCGAGGGAAAATCGGGCACGTCGCGGACGAGAGCGCGGAAATCGCTCATCCGGTGATCTCGAAGTTCGAGAAGCCTTGAGGAGCCATCTCCTCTTCGGCTACGCGCGACACCTTTCCGATCAGAGGGCCGCGGCGCAGCCGGTCGAGATACCGCGTCACCGCCTCGGGCTCCCCCTCACAGCACGTTTCCACGGACCCATCCGGAAGGTTGCGCACCCAGCCGCGGACGCCCGCCTCCAGCGCGGCGCGCTGGGCGAACATGCGGAAGCCGACGCCCTGCACGCGCCCGGTGATCACGGCCCGGCGAGCCGTCGCGGTCATCCCGGGACGCCGGCGCGGCCGAACTTGCCCACCAGGGGGACGAAGACGACGCTCTCGCCGTCCTCCTGGGCGTAATCGGTCTTTCGGCGGCGGATCACGCGCAGCCGCTGCCGCTCGGGCGGTCCGATCGGGACGACGAGCCGTCCGCCGACCGCTAGCTGCGCGAGAAGCGGCTCCGGGACTTCGTCCGTCCCCGCCGTGACGATGATCCGGTCGTAGGGAGCGGCGGCCGGATACCCGTACGTCCCGTCGAACGCCTTGATCGAGACGTTCTGGCAGCCCAGGGAACGCAGGAGCGCGGAGGCGCGCCGCGCGAGCTCGTCGATGCGCTCCAGGGAGTACACCGTGCGCGCGAGCCGCGAGAGGACGGCCGTCTGGTAACCGGACCCCGTGCCGATCTCGAGCACCTTATGGCCGGCCTCCAAGGCGAGCCGCGAGGTCATGACGCCGACGACGTAGGGTTGCGAGATGGTCTGGGCGTGCCCGATCGGCAGCGAGTGGTCGCCGTAGGCCTTGGCGCGAAGGGGCTCGGGCACGAACAGGTGGCGGGGAATTTCCCGCATCGCCGCGAGGATTCTGGGATCGTCCACGCCCCGAGGAACCACGTACCGCTCGACCATCTCGCGGCGCAGTGAATCCTCCCGCGCCTGCGGCGTAGAACGCAGTGGATTTTCGGGCATCTGCCTCATTTTAGGGGCGGTTGCGGCGGAAGAAAAGGAAGGAATTGCGAAATGGCGCCGTTAGAATATGTCGCTTCGAACCCGCGATCGGAGGAACTCTCTTGACGGATCAGACGGCCCAGCTCGAACGCACGCCCGAGCTCGCGGGCTTCTCCCGCGAGGAGCTGCGCAAGTGGTACGGCGTCATGCACCTCGCGCGCGTGCTCGACGACAAGGCGCCGAACTACCTGAAGCAGGGGCTCGGCTGGAGCTACCACGCGCCGTCGGCGGGTCACGACGCGATCCAGCTCGCGCTCGGCATGACGTTCCGCCCCGGCCACGACTACCTCTTCCCCTACTACCGCGATCTGACGACGGCCGTCGCCGCGGGGATCACGGCGGAAGAGATCCTTTTGAACGGGATGTCCAAGGCGACCGACGTGGCCTCCGGCGGGCGCCACATGTCGAACCACTTCGCGAAGCCGGAGATCGGGATCCAGAACGTCTCGTCCGCCGTCTCCAACCACGCGCAGCACGCCGTGGGCCTCGCCCGCGCCGTGAAGACCTACGGCTCCGACGCGATCGTCTACTGCTCCGTCGGCGAGTCGTCCACCTCCGAGGGCTATTTCTACGAGGCGGTCAACGGCGCTTCGCGCGAGCAGGTGCCGGTCGTCTTCGTCGTCCAGGACAACGGGTACGGCATCTCGGTTCCGAAGCAGGACCAGACGGCGAACCCGATCTCCTCGGACAATTTCTCCGGCTTCAAGAACCTCAAGATCATCCATTGCGACGGGCTCGACGTCTTCGCCTCGTTCCGGGCGATGCGCGAGGCCGTCGAGTTCGCGGCGAGCGGCGCCGGCGCCGCGATCGTCCATGCGACCGTGGTCCGCATCCACTCCCACTCCAACTCGGACCGCCACGAGCTGTACCGGACGCCCGAGGAGCTCGCCGCCGCGCGTCAGGCGGACCCGCTCCCCCGCTTCCGGCGCGCGCTGATCGAAAACGGCATCCTCACTCAGCAGGAAGTCGACGCGATCGAGGCGCAGAACCAGCAGGCGTACGAGGAAGCCGCCGACCGCGCGCGCAAGGCCGCGGACCCGACCCCGGAGTCGGTCTTCGAGCACGTCGTCCCGGAGCCCTGGGTCCCCGAGGCATGGCCGGAGGGCGTCCCCGACGGGTCCGGCGATCCTCAGACCCTCGTCCAGGCGCTCAACAACACGCTGAAGGAGGAGTTCCGCGCGAACCCCGACACCTTCATCTGGGGGCAGGACGTCGCGTATCGCGACAAGGGCGGCGTCTTCAACGTGACGAAGGGGATGCAGCAGGAGTTCGGCGCGAAGCGGGTCTTCAACGGTCCCATCGCGGAGGACTTCATCCTCGGGACGGCGGACGGGTTCTCCCGCTTCGCCGAGAAGATCCGCGTCGTCGTCGAGGGCGCCGAGTTCGCAGACTACTTCTGGCCGGCGGCCGAGCAAATGGTCGAGATGTCGCACGAGTACTGGCGCACGAACGGGAAGTTCGTGCCGAACGTCACCGTGCGGCTCGCGTCCGGCGGATACATCGGCGGCGGGCTGTACCACTCGCAGAACATCGAGGGGTGGCTCACCACGCTCCCGGGCCTCCGGATCGTCTCGCCCGCGTTCGCCGACGACGCCGCGGGGCTGCTCCGCACCGCGATCCGCTCGCGCGGCGTGACCGTGTACCTCGAGCCGAAGTTCCTCTACAACAACCCGATGGCGCGGGCGAAGGTGCCGAAGGACTTCGCCGTGCCGTTCGGCAAGGCCCGCGTGCGGCGGGAGGGCAACGACCTGACGATCCTCGCCTACGGGACGCCGGTGCACTTCGCGATCGAGGCCGCCGCGGCCCTCGAGAAGGAGGGCAGGTCCGTCGAGGTGATCGACCTGCGGTCGCTCGTCCCGCTCGACTTCGATGCCATCCGCCGGTCCGTCGAGAAAACGAGCCGGGTGCTGATCGCGCACGAAGACAAGGTGCACGGAGGGTTCGGAGGCGAGATCGCGTCGCAGATCCAGGAAGCGGCGTTCCCGTTCCTCGACGCGCCGATCGGCCGCGTCGGATCCACGTTCACGCCCGTCGGGTTCAACCGCGTCCTGGAGCGCGCCACGCTGCCGAGCACGGAGAAAGTGACCGAAGCGGCGCGGAAGGTCCTCGCATACTGACCGCTACAAAATCAGCTTCCTCGCCACGTCCTCCAGCATCGGCAGCGTCTTGTAGTCCGTCAGGTCCAGGTGCAGGGGCGAGAGCGCGATCCACTTTTCCGCGACCGCGGAGATGTCCGTGCCCTCCTCGAGGTCGCCTTCCGGGATCGTCGAGCCGATCCAGTAGTAGGGGCGGCCCCGCGGGTCCTTTTTCTCGATGACCGCCTCCCCGTAGCGCCGCTTGCCGAGGCGCGTGACCCGCACGCCCTTCGGGACTCCGGCGGGGACGTTCACATTGATGAGGGTCCCGGGAGGCAGCGGCGACTCCAGGAGGTGTCGCGCCAGCGTCTTGGCGAAGGACGCCGCCGCGTCGAAGGAAAACCCGGTCTCGATCTCCTGCGAGATGGCGACAGAGGGGATCCCGATGATCGTCCCTTCGAAAGCCGCTGACACTGTTCCCGAGTACGTCACGTCGTCGCCGAGGTTCAACCCGAGGTTGATGCCGGAAAAGAGGAGGCGCGGCCGGTCGTCTTTCAGAAGATGGAGGGCGCCCCAGTTGACGCAGTCCGTGGGGGTCCCGTCGACGGACCAGCGCTCCGGACCGACGAGCTTCGCCCGCAACGGATGATGGAGCGTCAGCGAGTGGCCCGCCGCGCTGCGCTCCTGGTCCGGCGCGACGGTGACCACCTCGCCCACTTCTCCGAGCGCGGAGGCGAGGCGTTTGATGCCTTCGGAGAAGACACCGTCGTCGTTGGTGACGAGGATCCGC
>DASQJK010000091.1:0-10031 GCA_035631095.1 Thermoanaerobaculia bacterium | reverse complement strand
GGCCCTGGCCCGGTTCTAAGTTCGACGTCGCGCGTCGAGCCGCCCCCGTCGCCGCCGTCCCCGCCTTTCGGCCGCGGCGTTCGCTTCGCGAACAGGCGGCCGAGAGAGCGCTTCGCTTAGAAAGACGGCACCGTTGAGGCGGCCGCATCGCCGGGCTCTCAGTGAGGCTCTAGTCAGACTGGGAGCCCGGGGCGCGGGGTCCAGCGGAGGGAGCCTCTCGGAGGTCGCACACCACTCTCGTACTCACGCTCATCTGAGGCTGCGACCTCCGAGCGGAGTCGCGGCCCGGTTCGTCCTCCATAGAGTGGGCCGCGACGTCTCCCGGAGTCGGATCCCGCGTCACGGGCGGCTCGACGCGAGCTACAGCTCACTCCCCGCCGACCTTCACTCCCTCGCGCGTGAGCTGCGCGGCGAACTCGGACTTGTTCACCGCCATCGCGTACGCTTCCTGCACATCGACCTGCTTGGCCTTGACGAGGGTGAGCAGCGAGTCATTCAGCGTCGTCATGCCCTGTTGCTTGCTGGTCTGGATGACGGAGTAGATCTGGAAGATCTTGCGCTCGCGGATCAGGTTCGCCACCGCGCTGTTGCAGATCAGGATCTCGTACGCCGCGACGCGGCCTCCGCCGATTTTCTTGCAGAGCGTCTGCGAGATGACTCCCTTCAGCGATCCCGCGAGCATCGTCCGGATCTGCTCCTGCCGGTCCGCGGGGAATTGATCGATGATCCGGTCGACCGTCGACGGCGCCGTCGTGGTGTGGAGAGTCCCGAAGACGAGGTGGCCCGTCTCGGCGGTCTCGACGGCGATGGCGATCGTCTCGAGGTCGCGCATTTCGCCGACGAGCACGATGTCGGGGTCTTCTCGCAGGGCGGCCCGCAGCGCGTCCTTGAACGAGTCCGTGTGCGCGTGGACTTCGCGCTGGTTGACCAGGCACTTCTTGTTCTCGTGGACGAACTCGATCGGGTCTTCGATCGTGATGATGTGGTCCGTGCGGTTCTGGTTGATGTGGTCGATCAACGTCGCGAGGGTGGTCGACTTACCGGAGCCCGTCGGCCCGGTGACGAGCACGAGCCCCTTCGTGAGCTGGCAGAGCTCGAGGACGCTTTTCGGAAGGCCGATCTCATCCGGCGACCGGATCTCGAACGGAATCGCGCGGAAGACGGCCCCGGGGCCGCGGCGGTCGCGGAAGAGATTCGCGCGGAAACGCGAGACGTTGGGAATGGCGTGGGCGAAGTCCGTGTCGTGGCGCCGCTCGTACTCTTCGCGGTTGCGCTCCGGCGTGATCTCGTACAGACGCGCCAGGAGCTCGTCCCCGGAAAAGGGCGGATAGCCCGGGATCGGCTGGATGACGCCGTGAAGGCGAACGGTCGGTACGGCGCCGGAGGAGAGATGGAGGTCCGACGCGCCGAGCTCCAGCATCTTCAGCATCAACTTCTCGATCGCGGAATCCACCTGGACGTTCGCGTACGAGGGTGGGGCATGCGCGGCCTTCGGAACGGGCGGCGGCACGGACGTCGCGGGCGCCGGCGCGGTCTCTGCCGCGAAACCTTCGGCGCGCTCGTCTGCTGCGGAAGGAGCCTCGATCGGGTGCACCTCGATGCCCACGCGCCAGGAGGAGATCGCCGCGTCCACGCGAAGCGTGACCGCGGAGCCGTTGTAGTTGTAGATGAAGGTGGTGCCGCCGTTCTTGTTGAGATGCGTGTTCGACGGGACGATTTCCGTGACGAGCTTCACGAGCGAGTCGTGCGGAGTGGTCTGGGACGCGTACCGTTTTCCCGTCGGGAAGACGAGCTGGACTTTTTCACCGCTCGCGAGCAGCGCGCCCTGCGCGCCGAACTTCGCCATGCTCTGGAGTAGGGAATCGATCTGGGCCAAGGGAGCCTCCCGAAGTCAGTTTTCGATGACGCGCAGAACGAAAGACTTGTTGACGAGGTACACGTCCTCCTCGCGCCAGAGGCGGAAGAAGCGGCCCTCGAAGTTCATGTAGTCGGTCACCCGGGTTTCCTGCTCCTGCGCAGAGTAAAGAAGCTCGCCGTCGAGCGGAGATCCCGACGTCAGGTCGACGCGGACCTTCTGCCGGAAGTCGAAGAGCTCTTCGGAGTCTTCCCCTAGCGAGCCGAGGTCGTCGAGGGAGATCCGGATCCAGAGGACCGCGTTGCGATTGATGATCTCCCACTGTCCCGACGCGGTATCGCGCGCCGGGAGGAACGTGAGTCCTTTTTCGAGGAAGTGGAGCACCTGCTGGCGCCGGTCCTCCGACGTGGGCTGCTCGGGCAGGAAGAGCTCCATCTTGCGCGGAGAGACTCCGGCAAGCGCCAGGTCCACAGCCACGTTCAGCTTGCGGACCCGCAGGTACTCGGTCTGGCCCCTCATGAATTTGGACGAATGATTGGAAATGATACAGGTTCGGCGCCGTTTTCGCGCAGAAGGCGTACGCTCGGGGCGTGAAATCGGCCGCGCGGTTCGCCCTTTTGGCGCTCCTGCTCGGGCTCGGGGCGCTCACGCCGAAAGCGGCGTCGGCCCCAAAAAAGCGCGCGCCGGCGGCCGACCCGCGCGAAAAGGAATTGATCGCCGCGCTCCCCGTCGAGGACCGGCGATGGCTGACCGAGTTCGTCGCGCCGATCATCCTGCCCGAGGAACGAAAGGCGTACCTCGAGCTGACCGAGACCTACCAGCGCGACGACTTCCGCGAGCAGTTCTGGCAGCGGCGGGAGCTTCCGGAGCTGCCGTGGATCCTCGGGCCCGGCTACCGCTACCGCTATCGCGAGCTGCGGGAGCTGGCGGATTCGCGGTACGACGGATGGCAGTCCGATGCGGGCCGCCTCGTCATCCGGTTCGGAGAGCCCGCCGAGATCATCGTGCCGCGGTGCGCCGGAGAAGAGGATCTGCGCGAGGGCGTCGAGGTCTGGAAATACGTCAATCCACCCCTGGGGCTGAACCGCCGTCATTTTCTCTTCTACCGCGTGAACAGCAGCGGGCCGCGCCGCCTCTGGACGCTGCTGGACGGGGACGGACTCGCCCTTTTCTATCCGAACTCATGCCGTCAGAAGCTCGACGATCTCCAGTGGGATTGCGTCGTCAAACCCGGCGTCATCGACAAGTGCTCGATGTGCCCCGACCGCTGCAGCGTCTACGTCGCCTATGGCGAGACGAAGATCCGCGAAGGCAACGGGATGGGAGCGGTCGGGGAGAAGGGAAGACTGCTCGACGCTCCCGACGTCTCTCTCGAGGACCTCGCGCGGCAGCCCGACAAGTGGGCGACGACCTCGAAACGGGGCGCGAAGACGATCGCGGTAAACGGATCGTCGAGTCCCACTGCGACGCCGGCTTCTCCGGCGGATCCGCGTGAGCCGGTCCGCCGCCTCTCAGGAGCGGAGCTCGCGGAGCGGATGAACGCGCTCGAACGTCCGTACCGCGAATGGCTGGACATCGCTCTACCGCTATTGAGCGAGGAAGAGCTCTCCGCCTTCGTTCAGATGTCCGACGCCGGCCGCGATGCCTTCATGGCGGAATTCTGGAAGCGCAGGAAAGGCCCTCCCGCGAGATATCCCGGGGGCGCGTCTCCGCAGCGGTCGCCGGCGCCGCCTCTCACGACACCGAAACCTCCACGCGGGGCGGCAGGCTCCAGCGCCGGCTGAGGGCGGCGTCGAATTCGAAGCTATTTCTTCTTCGACGAGCTCTTTTTCTTCGGGACCTTCGCGCCGGACCTTCTCGCTTCGGAGAGCCCGATCGCGATCGCCTGCTTGCGGCTGGTGACTTTCTTGCCCGAGCGTCCGGACTTGAGCGTCCCGCGCTTCCTCTCGTGCATCGCCCGCTTGACTTTGCTCTGGGCCTTCTTGCCGTACTTCCGTCCGCCTGATTTCTTTTCAGCCACTCTGTCCTCCTTTTTGCGCATCCCGTGCAAGCGGCGTTCCGATGGGGACACCGGCCCTGAACCACCTCACGGATAATCTCGTCCGGCTGCCCGTAGCTCAGCTGGATAGAGCGAGCCGAGCTTCCTCGATCGCGGAGCGAGCGAGGAGGCGAGACGGCCGCGGTACGCCGCGGCCAACCAACTTTGCGGGCCACGGGACACCGGCCCTGAACCACCTCACGGATAATCTCGTCCGGCTGCCCGTAGCTCAGCTGGATAGAGCAACGGCCTTCTAAGCCGTAGGTCGGCGGTTCGAATCCGCCCGGGCAGGCCAATCGAACGGAGGTGCCGGATGGGGGCGAAAACGACACGGCGGGAAATTCTCCTCGCGACGATGGGCGCGGGACTCGTAGCGGGCGCCGCGCCGTCGGCTCGGAAAAAACCCGCCGGACCGGAAGTGACTCCGGCGGAGGACCTGATGCGCGAGCACGGCCTTCTGAACCGGATCCTGCTCGTCTACGAGGAGGGTGTCCGCCGGCTCGAGGCGGGCCAGTCGCTCTCGGCGTCGGTTTTTTCCTCGAGCGCCGAGATCGTTCGCTCGTTCATCGAGGAGTACCACGAGAAGCTCGAAGAGGAGAACCTGTTCCCCCGGTTCGAAAAGGCGAAGAGGCTCCTCGACCTGGTCGCGGTTCTCCGCCAGCAGCATCACGCGGGACGGCTCGTGACTGCGAACATCCAGAAGCTCGCCAATCCGGCTTCGTTCGCGAAGGCGTCGGACCGGTCATCACTGGCCGCGTCGGTCCGCCAGTTCATCCGCATGTATCGGCCCCACGAGGCGCGCGAGGACACGATTCTGTTTCCGGCTCTCCACGAGATTGTCACGGCGAAGGAGTACGAGGAACTGGGCGACGCCTTCGAGGATCGGGAGCATCGGCTGTTCGGAGCAAGCGGATTCGAAAAAATGGTGGAACGGGTGGCGGGGATAGAGCGAGAGCTCGGGATCTACGACCTCGCCGTTTTCACGCCGTGGAGTCCGTCGCGCGTCTAGATCGATGAAAGCGTCGCCGGACGGAACGGACGAGGGGACGTCGCTCCGGGAAATCGCCGTGCTGTTCCTGAAGCTCGGAGCGACCGTCTTCGGCGGGCCGGCTGCGCATATAGCGCGGATGCGGGAAGAGGTCATCGTGCGCCGCAGCTGGATGACCGACGAGGACTTCTTCGATCTCCTCGCAACGACGAACTTCATTCCGGGACCGAACTCGACCGAGATGGCGATCCACGTCGGCAATCGGAGGGCGGGATGGAGAGGACTCGTCGTCGCCGGTGTCTGCTTCATCTTTCCAGCCGCGGCGGTGACCCTCGTCCTGGCGTGGGCATACACGCGGTTTGGCTCGCTTCCCGTCGCCGAACGGTTCCTCCATGGGGTGAAGCCCGTCATCATCGCGATCGTCGCGCACGCGATCTGGTCGCTCGGCCGAACGGCGATTCGCTCGTGGGTTTCCTCCCTTCTCTGCGCGGCGGCTCTGATCGCCGCGGCGGCGGGCGTCAATGAGCTCGTGGTGCTCCTCGCAACGGGCGTCGCTTCCGCGGCCGTTCAACGGATACGCGACGGATTGAGGACCCGGGCGGGAGTGGCGGGTCCGGCGGCCATCCGACTTTTTCGGGGCGCCGCGATCGGCGTTCTCGCGGGAGCCGTCCCCGACGTCGGCAGGATCTTTCTCGCCTTCCTGAAAATCGGCTCGGTCCTGTTCGGAAGCGGGTACGTGCTCCTCGCGTTTCTCCGAACCGAGTTCGTAACGCGCCAGCACTGGCTGACGGAGCGCCAGCTGCTCGATGCGGTGATCGCGGGGCAGGTCACGCCGGGTCCCGTCTTCTCCACGGCGACCTTCATCGGTTACCTGCTGGCGGGCGTGCCGGGCGGGATCGCGGCGACAGCAGGAATCTTCCTGCCCGCGTTCGTCTTCGTCGCTCTTACGGCGCCCCTCCTGCGCGCGATAGCGCGCTGGCCCGACATGCGCCCGTTCCTGGACGGCCTGGTCGCGGGATCGCTCGCCCTGATGGCCCTCGTCGCGTGGCAGCTCGGACGTGCCGCCGTCGTCGACTGGCCGACCGCGCTGATCTCGATCGTGAGTGCCGCGGTCCTGTTCCGGTTCGGGCGGGGCGGCGGGTGGCTGATTCTCGGAGGCGGGTTGGCGGGTCTGCTGACCGGTTGAGGCGAGTACCCGGTCAGGCCTCCGCCGCGGGCAGGTCGAGCCGCGCGCTAAGTCCGCCTGCGGCAGACCGGGCGAGCGAGATCGAGCCTCCGTAGAGCTCCGCGAGATCGCGCACGATCGCCAGGCCGATGCCGGATCCCGGCGCCGCCTCGTCCGCCCGGACGCCGCGCTGCAGGACGCGGTCCCACATGGACGGGTCGAGCCCGGGACCGTCGTCATCGACCGACACGACGACTCGCCCATCCTCCTGCGTGGAGGAGACCGTGACGCGCGAGCGGGCCCACTTGCACGCGTTGTCGAGCACGTTTCCGAGCATCTCGTCCAGGTCCTGCGCTTCGCCGCGGAAGGCATGGTCCGTGGGCACGTGAACGTCCACGAAGACCCCTCGCCCTGCGTGCAGGCGGGCGAGCGTGCGGGCGAGACCCTCCGCGGAAACGCTCACGAGAGAACGCGCCCCCGGAGCGGCGCCGGAGCCCGCCGCCCGGGCCTGCGCGAGGTGATAGTCGACCTGCCTGTTCATCCGTTCGATCTGCTGGCGGATCGAGTCGGCGAGCTCGTGATTGCCGGAGGCTTCCGCGCGGTCGGCCTCGTACGCGAGCATCGCGAGAGGGGTCTTCAATCCGTGCGCGAGATCTCCCGCCTTCGCCAGGGCTTTGCGCACGACCTCCTCACGGTGCTCGAGCAGCTCGTTCAAGTCGCTGACGAGCGGCTGCACCTCGCTCGGGTAGGTCCCATCGACGTGGCGCTCCTTCCCCTGGCGGACGGCGGCCAGACGGGATCGGAGCCGGTCGAACGGCGACAGGCCGCCCCGGATCTGGATCAGTCCGATCACGAGCGACAGGACCGCCAGGACCGCGACGATGACCAGGGTGTGGCCGTTCATGACCATCCGGTATCTGCGGGCGGCGAGGAGCGTGACCATGTGCGTGATGGCGAGCAGCCCCATCGCGCCGAGAAAGAGGCCGACCACGAGGCGGAGCCGGAACGACCGGATGGGGTTCACGCCCGCTCCGAGAGCGATCCCGGACCGACTCGATATCCGAGCCCTCGCACGGTCTCGATCACGGGCGTCCCGAGCTTGCGTCTCAACCGCGCGACGAAAACCTCGACGGTATTGGAGTCGCGGTCCGCGTCCTGCGCGTAGATGTGCTCGGTCAGCTCCGCCTGCGAGACCACCCGTCCTGCATGGTGCATGAGGTACGAGAGCACCCGGTACTCGTGGCTCGTGAGCTTGACGGCCATGCCGTCGACAGTCACGCGCGAGGCCCGCGGATCGAGAGCGACCGCGCCGCAGCGAAGCTCGGGAGCAGCCTGACCGCTCGAGCGCCGGATGAGAGCGCGGAGGCGCGCGAGGACCTCTTCCATACGAAAGGGCTTCACGACGTAGTCGTCCGCTCCGCCGTCGATGCCCTGGACCTTCTCCGTCCAGCTGCTCCTCGCGGTCAGGATGAGGACCGGGAACAGAATGCCCGCGTCGCGCCAGCGCCGGAGGACGGTCAGCCCGTCGATCTTCGGCAGGCCGAGGTCGAGGACCGCCGCGTCGTAGCGTTCCGTCTGGCCGAGGAAATCCGCGCGCGCTCCGTCCGCCGCGCGATCCACGGCGTAGCCGGCCTCGCTCAACGCGGCCGCGAGTCGCTCCGCCAGCAGTTTTTCGTCCTCGACGACGAGGATTCGCAGTCGGTCCTCCCCGGAGCATTGTCCCGCACGGAGGGCTGAACGGCGGCTGAACGGGAGCTTCAGATCGCGTTCAGTCGGCCCTCGATAGCTTCGCCGCCGATGACGAGAGGAGAGGCCATGAACGAACCGACGATCCGGGTCACCGGCGCCACAAAAAAGTACGAGACTCCCGCGGGGACGTTTTTCGCCCTGCGCGAGCTCGACCTCGAGATCGCGGCCGGCGAGTTCGTCGCCGTGGTCGGGAAATCGGGCAGCGGCAAATCAACCCTGCTCAACCTCATCGGCGGCATCGACGAGCCCTCGTCGGGGCGGGTCGTCGTGGCGGGATCCGACATCGGAACGTTCGGCGCGGATGCGCTCGCTTCCTGGCGCGGGCGCTCCGTGGGATTCGTGTTCCAGTTCTTTCAGCTGCTCCCGACGTTGACGGTGGCGGAGAACGTGATGCTGCCGATGGACTTCTGCCGCACGTTTCCCCCGAAGGCGCGCCGCCCCAGGGCCCTCGAGCTCCTGGACCGTGTCGGCGTGGCCGCGCAGGCCAAAAAGCTTCCGTCGGCGCTCTCCGGAGGGGAGCAGCAGCGCGTGGCGATCGCGCGCGCCCTCGCCAATGACCCGGCGGTCGTCCTCGCCGACGAGCCGACCGGCAATCTCGACTCGGTGACGGCGCGCACGGTGCTCGACCTCTTCCGGAAGATGGCTGACGCCGGCACGACCGTGGTGATCGCCACGCACGAACGCGACATCGGCCGGCTCGTCGACCGCGCGATCGAGCTCGCGGACGGGCGCGTGGCGGGTCTTTCGCGGCTCCGGTCGGAAGGGGACTCCGCGGAGGCGGCGCGATGACTTCGCCCACCGCGAAGATCCTCCGGGACTTCTGGCAGGAGCGCACCCGAACCGTTCTCGTCGTCCTCGCCGTCGCGCTGGGGCTCGCGGGATTCACGGCCGTGCTCGCGACGTACGCGATCCTCGATCGCGAGCTCGACAAGGGCTACCTCGCGACGAACCCCGCCTCCGCGACACTGCGGACGGATGCCTTGGACGATGAGCTCGTCCGCGACGTTCGATCCGGACATGGCGTCGCCGACGCGCAGGCGCGGCGGGTCCTCTCCGGCAGGCTGCGCACTCCGTCAGGCGAATGGCGCGGCCTGACGCTCTTCGTCGTCGACGACTACGCCAACATCCGGATCAGCCGCCTGGTCCGCGAGAAGGGCGCCTGGCCGCCCGCCGCCGGCGAGATGCTGATCGAGCGCGACGCGTTCCAGGTCGCCCGTGTTCGCATCGGGGACAGCGTGACCGTGCGGACCACGCTCGGCCCGCAACGCTCTCTTCGTGTCGTCGGAGGAGTCCACGACGTCGGCCAGGCGCAGGCGCGCATGGAGAACGTGGTGTACGGCTACATCACGCGCGCCACGCTTCCTCTTCTCGGAGAGGAGCCTTTCCTGGACCAGCTTCAGATCCTCGCCGCCGGAAATCGGTTCGACGAGAAACACGTCCAGGCAGTAGCCGCCGGCGTCCAGGCGTACCTCGAAAGCCGCGGTCATCCCGTGCACCGCGTCGACATCCCGAAGCCCGGGAGACATCCGCACGCGGACATCATGCGGCTGCTCCTCCTCGGAATGGCGGTGTTCGGGCTCGGCATCCTTCTCCTCTCCGGGATCCTCGTCATCAACCTGATGGCCGCGCTGATGGCGGCGCAGATCCGCCAGATCGGGGTGATGAAGACGGTCGGTGGGACGCGGCGGCAGATTGCCCGCATCTATTTCGGCCAGGCGCTGATGCTCGGCGGTGCCGCCGTGATCGTCGCGCTCCCTGGCGGGATTGCCGGAAGCCGCGCGTTTGCTTCCGCGATGGCGGTGTTCCTGAACTTCGACCTCTCGAGCTTCGCCATTCCGGCGTGGGTGTTTCTGGCGGTCGCGGCCGTGGGGATCGTCGTTCCTCTGTTCGCGGCGGCGTGGCCCGTCTGGAAAGGGAGCGGTATCCCCGTCGCGCGCGCTCTGGCCGACACCGGGACTTCGGTCGCCGCCTTCGGCGCGAGTCGCTTCGACCGGTTGCTCGCGGGGATCGGCGGCATGACGCGTCCGGTGCTCTTCGCGATCCGCAACAGCTTTCGCCGCAGGACCAGACTCCTGTTGACGCTCGCGACTCTCGCGGCGGGAGGGCTCTTCTTTCTCTCGGCGCTGAACGTCCGCGCGTCCATGATCGCGACGCTCGACCGGTTGTTCCGAAGCAAAGAGTTCGACCTGACGGTCGGTCTGGCGGGGATCCAGCGCATCGAGGTCATCGAGCGGGC
>DASQJK010000090.1:0-4066 GCA_035631095.1 Thermoanaerobaculia bacterium | reverse complement strand
CCGGCGACGACCCGCGCTCGCGACTCGCGGTCCGACCGCGAGCAGCCAGCCGAGAACGCAGCGGGCCTGCTGCAAGCGCGCGACGGTCTTCTTGCGGCCGAGAACTCCTCTTCGGAACATACTTCGCGCGGACTCCGCGCGCGAGCTCGCCGCCTGCGATCAGTGTCCGCCGCGACATATGAGCTTTTTCTAATATGTCGTACAGCCTGTACATTCTTGCCGGACCGTTTTTCGGCTCCTCCGGTTCGGGCCGCGACCGGCCGCGAGCGCGGAGCCGGGCGGCCGGATCCTCTAAGTTGCTGTCGCCAAAGGGGTACCCTGCGGGCGCGTCCGGCGGCTTTGCAAAGCTTTCCAAATAGTGCTTGCACGCCCGCGAATTTGCATGCTACGTTCCGCCAGCTTTAAGACGCCCCGCAGATCCCGATCGACTCACATATGTTTTTCCATCCCCCATCCGTACGTCTTCGCGGGGAGACGTTCGCCGTGAATCGAAAGGGGGGCGGTCCTAGAGAAAGCTAGCCTGCGGCGCACGGGCGCCGCTCTCACCGCTGAGTACTTCCAGAGATTCGACATTTTTTGTCGCCGCGGCGGATTGCCCGCCCCGGCCAGGGGATTAAACCCAGGAGATCTGTTACTTCCATGATGCAGCAATACACGGACAAGAATCTGAATTGCGTCGACTGCGGAGCCACCTTCCTGTTCTCGGCCGACGACCAGGAGTTTTACGCTCGCAAGGGCTTCACCAACGAGCCGAAGCGCTGCAAGGCGTGCCGCGACAAGCGGAAGGCCGCGTCGGGCGAGGGCCGGGAGCGCACGTTCTACGACGTGACCTGCGACGGCTGCGGCAAGCAGACGCAGGTTCCGTTCAACCCCACCAACGGCAAGCCGGTCTACTGCCGCGAGTGCTACTCCGCTCGCCGCTCGCAGCAGGCCTACTGATCCTTTTCGAGTCTCTTCGAGCCCCGGCATTTGCCGGGGCTTTTTTTGTTATCGTGAATCGGAGCCCGGATTTGGCCGTCAAGCTGCCTCCCTCGGAAGCCGCCCCGCCCGCGACTCGCGTTGCGGGCGCGATCGGCGCTACCCCTCTCGTGGAGCTGCCCCGCTTCGCCCGGGGCGCCGCGCGCCTCTTCGCGAAGCTCGAGTGGTTCAATCCGGGCGGCAGCGTGAAGGACCGCATCGCGCGAGCGATGATCGACGACGCGGAGGAGCGCGGCCTGCTCCAGCCGGGCGGCACGATCGTCGAGGCGACGTCCGGCAACACGGGAGTCGCGCTCGCGGTGATCGCCGCGTCCCGCGGCTACCGGTGCGTCGTCGTCATGCCGGAGGGCTACGGCGCCGTGAAGGCGAGCCTCATGGCGGCCGCCGGCGCGGAGGTCGTGCGCACGCCGGCCGACGCGATGATGGCCGGGGCGGTCTCGAGAGCGCTCGAGATCGCCGCCGCCACGCCGAACTCCTACGTCCCCGGCCAGTTCCACAATCCCGTCAATCCCAGGACCCATTTCGAGACCACCGGACCCGAGATCGCCGAGCAGGTCGGCGGCCGCATCGACGCCTGGGTCGCGGGCGTCGGCACCACCGGCACGTTCACGGGCGTCTCGCGATACCTCTCGACGATCCATCCCGGAATCCTCCGCGTGGCGGCCGAACCGCAGGGCTCGATCCTGGGCGGCGGGCCGGCCGGCCACCACGAGGTGGAAGGGATCGGGCTGTCGCAGATCTGGCCGATCCTCGACCGAAGCCTGATCGACGAGGTCGTGACCGTCACCGACTCGGACGCGTTCGAGACGTGCCGGGTGCTCGCGCGCGAGGAAGGCATTTTCTGCGGCGGCTCGGGCGGCGCGGCCGCGTGCGCGGCGCTCCAGATCGCGCGGCGCCTCGGACCCGGAAAGACCGTCGTGACCCTGCTGCCGGACGGCGCGGAGCGCTATCCCGGCCAGGGCATCTTCGCGAAGTAGCTCCCGCGCAGCGCGCCTTCGCCCCGACGCAAAACCGCCCTTCCTTCTCCCGGTCTCTGCCCCGGTTTCGGAGAAGCGAGGGACCTGACCCCACGCGATAGGCTTGAGCGGTAGGAGTTCACGATGGCGACTGAAGTCGAGACGAAGCCTCAGGACACGACGGCCGGTGACGCGAAGAAGAAAAAGGCGCCCGGCTTCTCCACTCTCTGCATCCACGCCGGCAATGCCCCCGAACCGGCGACCGGGTCGGTGACCTTCCCGATCTACCAGACCTCGACGTATGTCCAGGAGGGGCTCGGCAAGAACAAGGGCTTCGAGTACGCCCGCACCCAGAACCCGACACGGATGCGGCTCGAGGAGAACCTCGCCGCGCTCGAAGGAGGCGTCGGCGCCCGCGCGTTCGCGTCCGGGATGGCGGCGATCACCGCGATCTCGACGTTCCTCAAGCAGGGCGACCACGTCGTCTGCTCCAACATGACGTACGGCGGCACATATCGGTACTACACGCGGATCCTGGCGAAGTTCGGCGTCACGTTCGACTTCGTCGACACCGCGGACATCGAGGCGGTGAGACGCGCGATCCGCCCCGAGACGCGGATGCTGCACCTCGAGTCGCCGACGAATCCGACCATGCGCCTCGCCGACATCGCCGCGCTATCGGAGCTCGCCCACCGCGTGGGCGCGATCGTCGTCGTCGACAACACGTTCGCGTCGCCCTACCTGCAGCGTCCGATCGAGCTCGGCGCGGACATCGTCATGCACTCGACCACGAAGTTCCTCGGCGGCCACTCCGACACGGTCGGCGGCGCCGCGATCGCGAAGTCGAAGGAACACCTCGAGTGGCTCGGCTTCGTGCAGAACAGCTCGGGTGCGATCCTCTCGCCGATGGACTCCTGGCTCGTCCTGCGCGGCATCAAGACGCTCGTCGTGCGGATGGAGCGGCACGAGGAGAACGGCCGGGCCGTCGCCGAGCACCTGGCGCGGCACGCGAAGGTGCGGTCGGTGCATTACCCGGGCCTGCCTTCCCACCCCCAGCACGCGCTCGCGAAGAAGCAGATGAGCGGCTTCGGCGCGATGATGTCGTTCGAGCTCGGCTCGTTCGAGAACGCGGGGCGCTTCCTGGAGCGGCTGAAGGTCTGCTCGCTCGGCGAGAGCCTGGGCGGCGTCGAGACGCTGATCTCGCATCCCGCATCCATGACTCACGGCTCCATCCCGGAGGCGGAGCGCAACCGGCTCGGCGTCACCCCGGGGCTCGTGCGCATCTCGGTCGGCATCGAGGACGTCGCCGACCTCCTCGCGGACCTCGACCAGGCGCTCGAAGCGATCTAGGGCGACGCTCGCCGCTCACCCTTCGGGGAAAGGCCCCTCGAACCCCGCGTCCGGCGGCGCGAAGCCCGACCCGAGGTCGCATGTCGGCGGCTAAATCCTCGACACGTCGGTTGCGGACGTCGTCCCGTCAAACGGAAGGGGCGGCCATCACGACCGCCCCTCCGATTCAGACCGGACCGGGAAACTCAGGTCGCGTTTCGGAAGCGCAGCACCGAGGGGCGCCGCGTCCGCGGCGGCGGCAGCCGGAAGACCGGGCGCGCGGGCGCATCGGCCGCGGCCTCGTCCCGTCGCCACTTCGACACCAGCCAGAAATGATCCGAGTCGCACTTCGGGCACGCGCGGTTTCGGATGTTGAACGTCACCCGGCAGTCCAGACAGACAGCCGTCTCGTCCTCCCGGATGCTGTTCGAACGGAGAGCCTCTCCCGCCGTCGTCGAGCCGTTCCAGGACGGAGCGCAGGACCCCACAAACCCCGCCCAACCTTCCTGCTTGGCACCCATCGAAGTCCTCCCGTTTGTTAGCGAAAAGCGCACTCGCCGGCGTAAGTGCAACTTTCGTTCCCGGCCTTCCGGACAGGTGGCACCTGCCCAAAAGTGTCGGACACCGATATGTCAAAAAATTGAAGTCGCGCCGGTCAGGGCGCAAAGACAGCGTCGGCGCAATGAGGGCGAAGGCTGCGGAAGACGCGGCTCCATCGAGGGTTGCGAGCGGCGGGCGACTGCCGGCCGGGCGGCGGAGTCATGGCACGCGGAAGCAGTTCCCAACTGGCCTAGAACAGGGAA
>DASQJK010000089.1:0-2488 GCA_035631095.1 Thermoanaerobaculia bacterium | reverse complement strand
CACGCCGGCCTTCTTCGCGCGCTCGGCGACCAGGCCGCCGACCTTACCGGCCGCGTCCTTGTTCGTCCCCTTGCCGCCGGAGTCCTTCTTCAGACCCGGGTCCAGCGACGACGCGTGCGCGAGCGTCGAGCCCTTGCCGTCGTCGATGACCTGAGCGTAGATGTGGCGTCCGCTCTTGAAGATGGCCAGACGCGGCCGAGCCTCGTCGCCCCGCACCCGCGCGCGGATGCGGACTCGCACGCGACCCCTCGCCTCGGTTCGAGCCTGCGATCGATTCATCACTACTTCCCGCCCGCCTTGCCGACCTTGCGTCGGATGACCTCGTCGGCGTACTTGATGCCCTTCGCCTTGTAGGGATCGGGAACGCGCAGCTTGCGGATCTCCGCGGCCGTCTGCCCCACCTTCTGTTTGTCGGCGCCGCTGACCGTCATCTTCCCGGCCTTCGCGTCGACCGCGATCGAGATCCCCTCGGGGATCGGGAAGTCGACGGGATGCGAGTAGCCGAGCGAGAACACGACGGACTTGCCCTTGACCTCGGCCTTGTAGCCGACGCCCGAGATCTCGAGGTCCCTCGTGAAACCCTTCGTGACGCCCTCCACGTTGTTCGCGACCAGGCTGCGAAGCAGCCCGTGCACGGCACGCGTGCGCGGCTCATCCGAGCCGCGGCTGATGCGGACCTCGCCCTCGGCGATCGCCACCTCGAGACCCTCCGGGATCGCGCTGACGAGCTCGCCCTTGGGTCCCTTGACGCGGACGCTGCGCGAATCGCTCTTGACCTCGACCCCCTTCGGGATCGTTACGGGCATCTTTCCTATGCGGGACACGGTGTCGCTCTCCTCACTCTCACCAGACGTTGCAGAGCACTTCGCCGCCGAGGCGCGACTGGCGCGCCGTGCGGTCCGCGACGATTCCCTTCGACGTCGAGACGATCGAGATCCCGAGTCCGCCGAGGACCTGGGGGATCGAGTCGGCGCGGGCGTACACCCGCCGGCCCGGGCGCGAGACGCGCTCGAGGCCCACCACGATGGGCTCGCCTTCGGCGTCGTACTTCAGGCCGACCCGCAGGACCGGCCGGCCGGCCTCCTGGACCTTGCGGAAGGAGGCGACGAAGCCCTCCTCCTCGAGCACTTTCAGGACGGCCTCCTTCAGGCGCGACGCGGGAACGTCCACGCGGTCGTGGCCCGCCGTCATCCCGTTGCGCAGCCGGGTCAGCAGATCCGAGATCGAGTCGGTCGTCTTCATCGTGTCACTCTCTACCAGGAAGCCTTCAGCACGCCCGGGATGTACCCCGCGTTGGCGTTCTGACGGAAACAGATTCGGCAGAGCGCGAACTTCCGGAAGACCGCCCGCGGTCGGCCGCAGGTGCGGCATCGCCGGACCTTGCGGGTGGAAAACTTCGGCTTTCGCTCCGCCTTGATTCGCATCGCTCTGGTTGCCATCGATACCTCTTACTTACCTGACTGCCGTGGGACTCGGGAGACCACGAGGCCGCCCTGCTCCCGGGGTTCGTGAGACCGCGAGGTCCCCCGTTTGGAATTCGTCACTTGGCGAAGGGCATGCCGAGCTCGGCGAGCAGGGCGCGGGCGCGATCATCGCGGCCCGCCGTCGTCACGATCGTGACGTTGAGTCCCTTCGACTTGTCCGTCTTGGCGTAGTCGATCTCCGGGAAGATGAAATGGTCGCGCACGCCGAGCGTGTAGTTTCCCCGGCCGTCGAACGCCTTCGTCGAGACTCCCCGGAAGTCGCGCACGCGCGGCAGCGCGATGTTGATGAGACGGTCGAGGAACTCCCACATGCGGTCGCCGCGCAGGGTCACCCGGGCGCCGATCGGCATCCCCGTGCGGAGCTTGAACGTGGCGATGGACTTCTTCGCCTTCGTGACGTTGGCCTTCTGCCCTGCGATCGCCGTCAGCTCCTCGGCCGCGCCGTCGAGCATCTTGGGATTGGCGACCGCCTCTCCGAGTCCCATGTTGAGGACGATCTTCTCCACCCGGGGAACCGCCATGACGTTGTCGATCCCGAACTCCTTGCGGAGCGCCGGGGCGACTTCCTTCGCGTACTTCTCTCTCAGTCGAGCTGCCATCTTTGAGGTCTCTGGTCTCTGCTTTCTGGTCTCTGGTTACGCCAGCACCGCGCCGCTCTTCTTCGCGACGCGCTCCGGGTTGCCCTCGGAATCCCGGCGCCGGCCGATCCGCGTCCGCACGTTGCGGTCGGGGTCGACGAGCATCACGTTGGAGATGTGGATCGACGCCTCGCGCTCCGAGATGCCGCCGGCGATGTTCTTCGCCGGATTGGGCCGCGTGTGGCGCTTGATCATGTTCACCCGCTCGACGATGACCCGCCCCGCTTCGGGGAAGACGCGCAGGATCTTGCCCTGCCGTCCGCGATCTCGTCCGGCGGTCACGACGACCAGGTCGTCCCTCTTCAGTCTCGTCTTCTTGGGCATCAGAGCACTTCCGGGGCGAGGGAGATGATCTTCATGAACTTC
>DASQJK010000088.1:0-2478 GCA_035631095.1 Thermoanaerobaculia bacterium | reverse complement strand
AGGATTTCCCACTTGAGGTACAGGACCTTCTTCTGCGCCTCGTACACCTCCGCGTGCGCCTCGGGCGCGGCGGCCTTCTTCTCGGCCTCCTCGAGTTGGAGCTTCTTCTGCGCTTCGGTGCGCCCCGGCTTCTGATTGTCCTCGCGGGCGAGCTTCGCCTGCTCGTCCATCATCCGTTCGTGCCACTTCTCGTGGACGAGCACGTGAAGCAGCGTCCACTTGTCCTTCCAGCCCTGATCGGTCGCCTCGTCGATGGGCTGGCCGTGCGCGCCGGGCGGATCGACGATCGGCTTGTCGACGATGATGTCGCGCTCGGGGCACGGCACCCACGCGTCGCCGATTTTCACGAACGTGTGAGGGACGCAATAGGCCGCGCGCGGGTGGCCGGGCTTCGTGCCCTTCTCGTTCGGATCGCCCAGCGAATACTTCGCGGGCGTCTTCTCGCTCAATCCGGGGATCGAGTGCAGGTTCTTTCCCGCGAGCTTGTGCTTCAAATTCGCGAGCACGGCCTTGTAGTCATCGACGTCGGCGAAGGCGGCGACCTTCTTCTTGAGGGCGCCCCAGGGGATCGAGACCGTCGCACCCTTCTCCTTCTGGATCACGTCGTCGGCCGCCTTCACGAGGTCGTCGAGGTTCTTGACGACGAGCTCGACGTTCTTCGTCTCGTTCTTGTCGAGTCCCGGGATGTCCGGGCCCGTGGCTGCGGCCGTGGCCTGGAGGAGGACCCCGCAGAACAGAGTGATGAGAGCCGGGCGAACCACAGGCCGTCCGGG
This sequence comes from Thermoanaerobaculia bacterium, assembly GCA_035631095.1. GTDB lineage: Bacteria > Acidobacteriota > Thermoanaerobaculia > UBA5066 > Gp7-AA6 > JALYUA01. Next base: position 1,705 of record DASQJK010000088.1, on the reverse strand, counting down.
CCCGATCCGGGCGATCCGCTTCATGTTGTCTCCCGCGTTGTGTGCGCAAGATCTTACGCCGGCGGAGAGCTCGCTCACATACGACTGGCGAAACCTCCACCGGGCGACGGCGTCAGACCGGCATGCGGCGAATTCTCGGACTGATCCTGGGCGCGGCCCTGGCGGCGACGTGGCCGGGCCGGCACAACGCCCTCGCGGAGCAACAGGTCTCCTTGTCGGACCGCATTGCGGCGCTGATCGAGCCGCAGGCGCGGGCCGATCTGTTCAGCGGCGCGGTCCTCGTCCAGCGAGGCGATCGCGTGGTCTTCCAGCAGGCATACGGGTTTGCCAGCCGGGAGCCGCGAATCAGGAACGCCGTCCAGACGCGTTTCGGGATCGGGTCCATCACAAAACCGATGACGGACGCGGTGGTCGCCGGCCTCGTCGCGCGGCATCGGATCGATCCGCAGGCCCCCGTCGAAAACTACATACCGGGATTTCCGCGCGGCCCCGCCGGAGGAAAACCGACGATCGATCAGCTCTTGAAACACACGGCCGGCGTTCCTCATCGGGTGACGACCGAAGAGGAAGAGACGAAGCCGTTTCGCCCGGCGGACATCGTCGGACGCGTCAAGGCGCGCGGGCTGCTGTTCGAGCCGGGCTCGCGGGAGCTCTACAGCAGCGCGGGGTATACGTCACTGGCACGAGTGGTCGAGATCGTGACGGGACGGCCGTTCGGTGACGTCCTGATCGATGATGTCTTCCGACCCGCGCGGATGACCTCCGCGGTGAGCGAGGCCCGGCCGCGGGGCATGCGTCGCCTCGCTCTGCCCTGTGTGCTTCGCGCCGGAAAAACGGGACCCGTCGCAGAGGCAGCGCCCTACAAGGACCTTCGCTTTCTCGCCGGCGCCGGGTCCGCGTATGCGGCGCCGTCCGATCTCGTCGGATTCGTCCGGAAGGTTCGCGAGGGCGGCTTCGGAGAAGAGTTGCGAAACTGGGCGACCGCGGGCGAGAAGGACAAGTGGCGGGGCTGGTATGGGCGCATCAACGGCTACGAGGCTTCGCTGGATCTGCTTCCAGGCCAGGACCTCGTCCTCGTCATGGAGAGCAATCTGCAGTCCGCCGCGAACTGGCAGCTTCGGAGGCGCATCCAGGACCTTCTGCTCGGCCGCTCGGTCGTGCCGGTCCCTCTGCCTCCCGCGCGAGCGGCCGGCTTCGAGCCGCCTGCCGACGTCGTCGGCCTGTACGGCGAGCGCAGCGATCCGGTCGAAGTCGCTCTTCGCGACGGCGAGCTCCAGCGCGACGAGAACCAGATCTATCCGATCGCCGGCGAGAAGTACTACATCCCGGTGAGCGGCTTCACCATGGTCTTCCGCCGACGCGACGGGAAGGTCGATGCCATCGTAACGACGTTCGCCGACGGCAACGAGCGGGTGCTGCCGAGACTGGCCGGACCGTGAGCGCGACGCCTCGCTAGCGCCGGCCCAGGAGCTCGCCGACCAGCTCGTCCGATGCCTCTTTCGCGGCGATGTGCGCCCGGTTATCTCCCGCGTTGACCGTGACGAGGACCACGCCGTGGAGGCGCGGGATCACGACGATCTCCGCGTGGTTGTAGCCGTTGCTGCCCGCGTGGGTGAGGCGGGGAGGGTCGGTCCGCGTGACGCCCCACCCGAGCGCGATGTCCTTGACCGCTTCGCCGGGAAGCGTGACGCCCTCGTGCAGATGG
>DASQJK010000087.1:0-12371 GCA_035631095.1 Thermoanaerobaculia bacterium | reverse complement strand
GATGGTCATCGCCGTGCCGTCGGCCATCAAGACGTTCAACTGGCTGGGCACTCTCTGGGGCGGAGACATCCACTTCACGACGCCGATGTTGAACGCGCTGTCCTTCGTCGCGATGTTCGTGATCGGCGGCCTCTCGGGCATCTACATGGCTTCGACGCCCGTCGACATCTTCATCCACGACACGTACTTCATCGTCGGGCACATCCACTACGTGCTCTTCGGCGGCTCGCTCTTCGGGTCCTTCGCGGGCCTCTACTTCTGGTACCCCAAGATGTTCGGCCGGATGATGAACGAGACGTGGGGGAAGATTCACTGGGCCATCACGTTCATCTGCTTCAACCTCGTCTTCTTTCCGATGCACTTCCTCGGTATGCGGGGGATGCAGCGCCGCATCTACGATTACAGCCAGTACGCGCACCTGCGAGGGCTTCAGCCGCTCAACCAGTTCATGACGATCTCGCTCTTCGTCCTCGGATCGGCGCAGGTGATCCTGATCCTCAACTTCTTCCTCTCGATGCGCCGTGGAAAGGTCGCCGGGCCGAACCCGTGGCGCGCGAACACGCTCGAGTGGCAGACGTCCTCGCCTCCGCCCCACGAGAACTTCCACGAGATCCCGACGGTCTACCGGGGTCCGTACGAGTTCTCCGTCCCCGATCGGGCCGACGACCACTGGCCGCAGGACGAGGCGCCGACGGGCCCCGTCCGGGCATCGGCGCACTGACCGGGCGCAAAGCGTGAGACGGGAGACCTCGGCCGGAAGACGCGAGATGAGCAGCCCCGGCCTTCACCGATACGCGGTGGTGACCGCGTGCGCCACGCTGCTTCTCATCGTGGCCGGCGGCCTGGTCACCTCGACCGAGTCGGGACTTTCCGTTCCGGACTGGCCGCTCTCGTACGGGCGGTTGATGCCGCCCATGGTCGGCGGCATCTTCTACGAGCACGGCCACCGCATGGTCGCCACGACGGTGGGGCTGCTCACGATCGGCCTCGTGATCTGGCTCGCGCGCCGGGAGCCGCGCGCCTGGGTTCGCCGGCTCGGCTGGGCCGCGCTGGGGGCTGTCGTCGCGCAGGGCGTCCTCGGCGGGCTGACGGTCATCTTCCTTCTTCCGACGGCGATCTCGGTCGCGCACGCCTGCCTCGCCCAGACGTTCTTGTGCCTGGTCGTCACGATAGCCGTGGTGACCTCTCCGCGGTGGCTTCGCGGCCGCCCGGCGGAGCCCGGCCCCGTCTTCCGCGCCGGCGCCTGGACGGCTGCGGCGGTCTGGATCCAGCTCCTGATCGGCGCGGTCATGCGCCACGACAAGGCGGGCCTCGCGATCCCCGACTTCCCTCTGGCGCTCGGGCGGATCGTTCCGCCCCTCGACCGCTTTCCCGTCGCGATTCACTTCGCCCATCGGGTGTGGGCGGTCGTCGTCCTCGCGAGCGTTCTCGCCTGCCTCGCGGCGGCCTTGCGCTCCCGGCGGCCTGGGCTCATCGGGGGCGGCATCGTTCTCGCTAGCGTCGTGGCCGTGCAGATCGCGCTCGGGGCGGCCACGGTCCTGACCCGGAAGGCGGTTCCGATCGCCACGGCGCACGTCGCCACCGGAGCCCTGCTGCTCGCAACCGCCGTCGTCTTCACCCTGGGGTCGCGGCGCCTGCCCGAGACTTCGGCATCGGAGCTCGCCGGGGACCCGTCGACGGCCGGCAGGAGAGTCCGTTCGAACCACGAGGCGGTCGCATGGGAGTAGCACGCACCGCCGCGATCGAGGCCGCGCCGACCCGCGCGAACGACTTCCTCGTTCTTGCGAAAATCCGGATCACCTCCCTCGTCGTCGTCACCGCGGCGGTCGGATACGCGCTGGCTCCGGGGCGCTTCGACGCCGCCGTCTTCTTCGCGCTCGTCGTGGGAACGGGCCTCGTCTCGGCCGGAGCGTCGGCCTTGAACCAGGTCTGGGAGCGCGACACCGATGCCCGGATGGACCGGACGCGCAACCGCCCCGTCCCCGCGGGCCGGATCATGCCCTCCGACGCGCGCAACTTCGGTCTCGCTCTTTGTGGCTTCGGGATCGCCCTTCTCGCCGCCGCGAATCCGCTCACCGCGGCCCTCGGTCTGCTCGCGGCGGTGAGCTACGTCCTCGCCTATACGCCGCTCAAGCGGCGGTCGTCTCTCTGCACGATCGTGGGCGCGATTCCCGGCGCGCTTCCTCCGATGATGGGGTGGGCGGCGGGCCGCGGGACCCTCGACGCCGGAGCGTGGGCGCTCTTCGCGTTGATGTTCCTCTGGCAGCTGCCTCACTTCCTCGCGATCGGATGGATCTACCGCGAGGACTACGCCCGCGCCGGCCTGCCGATGTTGACCGTGACCGATCCCGACGGAACGTCGACCGGGCGGCAGATGGTCCTCTATTCGGCCGCGCTCCTCCCGGTGACCCTCTTCGCGGGCTCGCTCGTCCTGGCGGGGCCGGCGTATCTCGGCAGCGCCATCGCGCTCGGCCTGGTGTTCTTCGCGTGCGCGGTCCGGTTCGCGCGGGCGAAGTCGGTTTCCGCGGCGAGATGGCTCTTCCTGGTCTCGGTGCTCTACCTCCCCGTGCTGCTCGGCATGATGGTGTTCGACAGGTGAGCGGCACCCGCGCCCGCATCGAAAAGGGGAGGCTGCTGCTCCTCATGGTCCTGGTCGCCGCCGGGTTGTTTTTCGGGTCGATCCTCTTCATCCTCTCGCGGGCTCCGCGGCCCTGACGCCGGACGCGCAAGGACCGGACATCAGGGACCGGACGTAAGGAAAGGACAGCGATGCAACACGAAGAGCTCGAAGGTGAACCGGGCCACGAGCACAAGAAGACCAACTACATGGCGATCTTCTGGTGGCTCGCCGGTTTCACGGCGTTCGAAGTCGCCTACTCGACCGTGATCAATCCTCCCCGGGCGCTCCTGATCAGCGGGCTCGTCGTGCTCGCCGCGATCAAGGCCGTGCTCGTCGCCCTGTACTTCATGCACCTGCGCTTCGAGCGCAAGGTGCTCGGGATTCTCTTCGCCTCCACACTGATCCTCGGCGCGATCCTGGTGTCCGTCGGAATGGCGGAGCACTTCCTCCCCAGGCCCTGAAGAAAGGACCGAACAGAACGATGGAAAGCGCAGTCGCCGTCTCCGCCGCTCCGGCCCACGCCTCGCACGGATCGCACGAAGAGGAGTACACGACCACGGGCATTCCCCACGACAAGATGGGGATGTGGGTCTTCCTCTGCTCCGAGGTGATGTTCTTCACGGGCCTGATCGGTGCCTACATCGTGCTCCGGTTCGCGAGCCCCATGTGGCCGGTTCCCAACACGAAGGAAAACCCGCTCAACATCCCCTTGACGGCGTTCAACACGTTCGTGCTGATCTGCTCGTCCGTGACGATGGTGCAGGCGCTCGCCGCCGTCCAGCGCGCCGACTACCGCAAGATGAAGTTGTTTCTCTCGCTGACCACGCTCTTCGGGGCCTTCTTTCTCTCGATCCAGGCGATTGAGTACTGGAAGCTGCTGCACGAGGGCTTCAACCCGCACGTCAGCCTGTTCGGCTCCGTCTTCTTCACGACGACGGGGTTCCACGGATTCCACGTGTTCTGCGGCGTGGTCTGCATGTCGTTCGTGACCGGCAAGGCGCTGCTCGGCAAGTACACGCAGGCGAGCCACCAGGGGATCGAGACCGTCGGCCTCTACTGGCACTTCGTCGACCTCGTGTGGATCGTGCTCTTCACGATCATCTACCTGTTCTGACTTTCACCCTTCGCGACATCCCGGCGTTGAACGCGACGTTGAACGGGGCGAGCGCGCTTTTTCTCCTCCTGGGGTGGTTCGCGGTGCGGGGCGGGCGCATCGAGCGGCATCGCGCGTGGATGCTCACGGCCGCTGCCACGTCGACGCTCTTCCTCGTGTTCTATCTCGGATATCACGCGAAGGTCGGCTCCGTGCGCTTCACGGGCCAGGGGCCGATCCGCAAGGTTTACTTCGCGATCCTGATCTCCCACACGATCCTCGCGGCCGTGATCGTCCCGTTCGTCCTTCGCACTCTCTACCTGGGGTTGAAGCGCATCGACGACCGGCACCGCCGGATCGCGCGGTGGACGCTCCCTCTCTGGCTCTACGTCTCCGTCACCGGCGTGGTGGTCTACTGGATGCTCTACCGGCTTTACCCGCCGCGGGCGATCCATTAGGATTTTGGCGTGACCCACCCCCTCGTCCGCGCGGCCGCCGTGCTCCTGCTCCTCTGCGCGATCGCGCCGATGGCGCTCGCCGCGTGCCCGCTCTGCAAGGACGCGAAGAGCGATTCGGACTACGCCGGAGGGACCGCTTCGCTTCCGAGCGGCTTCTACTACTCCATCCTTCTCATGGTCTGCGCGCCCTTCCTGGTCGTGGGCGGGCTCATCACCCGCATTGCTCTCGCCAGGCGCCGGCGCCGCATCGCAGCGGGACTGGATGCCCCCGCGCCGCTCGACGGGGCTGCACGATTCGCCGCCGACTCGCCGGGGTCGGGCGCCTGACGGCACGCTCCGGGGCGCCGCTGCGCCGTCTCGCCCTTCTGACCGCCCTCGGCATCTGTCCGAACGTCTTCGGCGCCCCCGCACCGCCACCGGTCCCGTCGGAGGCTCTTTCGGCGAGGCTTTCGACGATCGCGACGGAGGTCGCCGCGGAGTTCTCGTCGAAAGGACTGACGCCCGAGGGATTGTCGATCGCGCTCGTCGAGAACAGGGACGGCGGCCGCTCCGCCTCGTACCGCGGCGACGTGTCCTACTACCCGGCGTCCGTCGTAAAGACGTTCTACCTGGCGTACTACGAAGCTCAAAAAGAAAAGGGTGCGCTGAAGGACACTCCGGAGATCATCCGCGCGGTGAAGGACATGATCACCGTCTCCTCCAACGACGCCACCGGCTTCGTCGTGGACGCGATCACCGGGACCACGTCGGGTCCCGAGCTCTCGGGCGCCGAGTGGGAGGCGTGGAAGCAGAAGCGCAACGCGGTGAACCGCTTCTTCTCCTCGCGGGGATACCGTGAGCTGAACGCGAACCAGAAGACGTTCTGCGAGGACGCTTACGGGCGCGAGCAGGTCTTTCGGGATGGCGGCAAGAACCGCAACCGCGTGACGCCGAACGAGGTCGCGCGGCTCTTCCGGGAGATCGCCCGCGGAGAGCTCGCCGGCAGGACCGGTACGGAAGAGATGCTCTCGCTGCTCTCCCGCGACGTGACGCCCGACAAGGCCTTCGAGGACATGGAGCTCGAGGACGCGCGTCTGGCCGGACATGGTCTACCGGCCGGGACGCATCTCTGGTCGAAGTCCGGAGACGCTTACGACTTCCACCACCTCGTGTCGCGGATCGTGATGCCGGGCGGCGCCGACTTCGTGCTCGCGGTCTTCACGAAGGGCGTCAAGACGGTGCCGGGCATCATCCCGCGGGTCTACGAGAGGGTCGCGGAAATCTACCGGTGAGGGCCGCCGCCGCGCTCTCTCGCGCGGTCGGAGCCCTTCTCCTCCTCCATCGCTGGTCGCTCCGCGTGGAGCTGCTTCACGCCGAGCGCTTCCGGGACCTCTCGGCGCGCGGGGTGCCGATTCTCTTCGCCTTGTGGCACGGCCGGATGTTTTTGTCCATCCAGGCCCATCGCCGGCAGGGGATCGCCACGATGGCGTCGCAGTCGAAGGACGGCGAGATCATCGCGCGGTGGCTCGAGCGCAACGGGTACGTCGTCGCGCGCGGGTCGACCTCGCGCGGCGGGGGCTCCGCCTTCAAGGAGCTGGTCCGCGCGATGCGATCCGGACGCGCCGCGGCTCTGACCGTCGACGGTCCCCGCGGGCCCGCCCGAGTCGTCCAGCCCGGTATCGTCGAGCTCGCCCGGCTGACGGGAGCGTGGATTCTCCCGATCACGTTCTCGAGCAGCCGGCCCCGCTTCCTCCGCTCGTGGGACCGGTACCTCGTGCCGCTCCCGTTCTCGCGAAACGTCGTCGCCTACGGAGAGCCGTTCCCCCTGGCCGTGGACGTGCCGGCTGCGGAGGCCGCACGGAAAATCGCAGAAGCGATCGACGCCGCTACCCGTGAAGCCGACGAATTCGCCGGGATCACGCCTCCGGCGATCTGGCGCGAGCCGACCGGCCGATAGTCTCCGACAACGTCACCACTCTTCCGAAGTGGCGGCCCAGCGCGAACCAGTACATGGTCAGGAGCGGCCGTTCTCCTCCGTCCGCCGCGATCAGCCGGGGCGCTGCGACGGTCGGGTCCCATTCGATCCGGACCGCCTGGCCCGCGAAGGTGGTCTCGACCGACCCGCGCTCCTCGATCTCTCTCGGCGTGAACGCGAGCGCCTGGTCTCCGGCTTCGAAGGCGAGAAGGACTTCCTTCGGCTTGTGGCGGCGGTCAGACGTCTTCTCGCCTGAGACTCCCTGCATCGGCGAGATCCGGTAGAGCTTCAGCTTCAAGGGCGTGGACGCCTCGGTGCCGAGCCCGACCTCGAGATACAGGGACTCCGGGTGGGCCTCTTCCCACCGGTCGCCCCGGGTGACGACGGCCGGAATCCCGGTGAGCCGCCGGCCGGCGAGCGGACCGGAGATCCCGGCGCCGGTCGCCGCGGACCAGTACGTGCGCGTTTCGCGGTCACGAAAGACGAGCGTGTCGCGCCACAGCGCGCCCGTTCCCTCGAAAAGAAGGGCGCGGCCGTCCACGCGGCGGTCCCACACCGATGCCACCTCCGTGAGCGCGCATCGGACCGCGACGACGGGCCGGCCCGCCACCTGGTCGTTGACGACCTCGAACCGGTCGAGGAGGCCCAGCGGATAAGCCCGCGCTTCGCCGCCCAGAGCGAGGCCCAGAACGCGGTCATCCGCGTCGAGCTTCTCCCTGTAGAGGTGGGCGAGAGGAACCATGTTCGCGCGGGGGATGCTCGGGAAACGGTGCGCCGGCGCCATCTCGACGATGGGGTCGCCGCCGACGATCCCCACGCGCGGGCTCGACCGGAAACGGTGCGCGAAGCAACCGGTGGCGGCGAGCAGGATCGAGACGGCTGCGACGGGAACCCCCCGGGCACGACCCATGCGCAAGAGCACCTGCACGGGGCGTACCGGAACGAGGGGAGCTCCGGGCCCTCGCGGATGGCCGCTAACCGCCTCGGACCACCCGCCGGTATTCCGAGTCCCGCTCGAATGGCTCCCGGCCCGATTCCCGGATGACGCGCTCGAATTCCTGGCGAGTCATGCCTGAAGCGGTCTTCGCTCCCGCGGCGTGGGTGATCGTTTCGTCCACGACCGTCCCGACGAGGTCGTCCGCCCCGAAGAAGAGAGCGACCTGCGAGAGCTTCGTGCCGATCTGGATCCAGTAGGCCTTGACGTGCGGAAAGTTGTCGAGGAGAAGGCGCGCGGCGGCGATCACGCGCAGGTCGGTCTGGCCCGATGTCTCGGGGAGGTGCGCGAGCGGCGTGTTCTCCGGGTGGAACGCGAGGGGGATCAGCCCCGTGAATCCGCCGGTCTCGTCCTGGAGGGCTCGAAGGCGCAGGAAATGGTCCACCCGGTCCTCGACGGTCTCGACGGACCCGTAGAGGATGGTCGCATTGGTGCGCACACCCTGCAGGTGGCACTCCCGCGCGACCTCGAGCCAGCGCTCGCCGGAAATCTTGTTCGTGCAGATCACGTCGCGGACGCGCCGCTCGAAGATCTCGGCGCCTCCGCCCGGGCACGAGTCCATCCCGGCGGCGTGGAGCTCCCGGATGGTGTCGGCGATCGAGCGGTTTCCGACCCGCGCGATCCAGTCGATCTCGACCATCGTCCACGCCTTCAGGTGCACGCCGGGGAAGCGCTCTTTCAGGGCGCGCATGAGCCCGGTGTAGTACTCGAAGGGCCACGTCGGGTGGAGGCCTCCGACGATGTGGAACTCGGTGACGGCCTCCGAGTAACCCTTGCCGGCCTCCTCGACGCACTCATCGATGGCCATCTCGTATCCGCCCGGCTCGTTGACCTTGCGGGCCCAGGCGCACAGGGCGCAGTCCACCCAGCACAGATTCGTAGGGTTCAGGTAACGGTTGACGTTGTAGAAGGCGAGGTTGCCGTGGCGCGCCTCGCGGACGTGGTTCGCCAGCCGCCCGAGGCCGAGGAAGTCGCGCGTCGTGAACAGCCGCACGCCTTCGTCGAAGGAGAGGCGCTCTCCGGCGAAGACCTTCTCCGCGATCGGAGCGAGGTCGGACCCGCCGAAAGACGCCGCCGGCGCGGGTGTGGAGAGGATGGCGCTCACGGGATCGCGGGCTTCGTCACCGGCTGGAAGGGCGACTGCGACTCGGGCGAGACTTCGTCGACGAACGGCTGGATGTACCGGTAGTCGTCCCAGCAATACTTCTCTTCCGGAATGAACTGGAAATTCACGACCCGCCCGACCGCCGGGTAGTCGATGATCTCCTTTCCGCACCGGTGGCAGAGATCTTTCTCGCCTTTGATGAGCTTCCAGACCGGTCCCATGACGCCGGGGATCGTACCATCCGCATCCCGGCTGCCGATTAGCGACTACCGGCTACCGACTACTGACTACCGACTACGGACCGCCTCCCGACGGCCGCCCTCGCCACGAAGAGCCCGACCACCGCCACGGCCGCGAGCGCCGCTCCGATGAGAAACGCGGTACGGGGGCCGAAGGCCTTCCACCAGATGCCGAACAGAATCGAGGAGGGCAGCGCCGCGATGCCGATGCTGCCGTGGAAGATCCCGAACGCCCTTCCGCGCAGCGTGTCTCCGACGAGGTCCGCGACGAGCGCGCGCTGCGCTCCTTCCGTCAATGCGAAGAAGAGCGCATAGCCGCCGAAGAGCGCCCACACTCCGGCCGGCGTCGAGACGAACGCAAAACCGACGTACGCGATGGCATAGACGACCCAGCCCATGCCGACGCACGCGACCCTTCCGATGCGGTCGGAGAGCGCGCCGCCCGGGACTCCGGCCGCCGCCTTCACGCCGTTGAAGAACGCCCAGAGCAGCGGGATCTGCCACAAGGGAATGCCCGAGTCGCGCGCGCGCAGCAGGAGAAACGCGTCCGTCGAGTTGGCGAGCGTGAAGACGACGAAGAGAGACGTCGCGATCCAGAAGCCGCGCGGGAGCCGCTCTTTCTCCGCCCTATCGCGCGGCTGCCCCGGAGCCGGGACCGGCGCGGGCGCTTCCCTCACGCGACGGACGAGCAGCACGACGGCGAGGATTCCGGGGATGAACGCCAGGAGGAAGACGCTGCGCTCCTCGGGGACGAGAGTCTTCAGCAGTAGAGCCGCGGCGAGGGGTCCCGCCACGGAGCCGGCGTTGTCCATCGCGCGCTGAAGGCCGAACGCCCGGCCGCGCTTCGCGGGGGGAACGAGCGCGGCGATCAATGCGTCGCGCGGCGCGGTCCGGATCCCCTTGCCGACGCGGTCCGCAAACCGGATCGCGAAGACCGTGAGCCACGACGTCGCGAGCCCGATGAAGGGGCGGACGAGGGTCGCGAGCGAATACCCGGCGACGACGAGAGGTTTGCGTCGCCGCGTGCGGTCGGACCACCAGCCGGCGAAGAGCTTCGTCAGCGAAGCCGTGGCCTCCGCGACGCCCTCGATGAGCCCGACGACGGCGGGACCCGCGCCGAGCCGCCGGGTCAGGAAGTCGGGCAGGAGCGGATAGATCATGTCTGACGCGAAGTCCGTCAGGAACGAGACCCAGCCCAGGGTGAGGACCCCCGGGTCCAGGCGCCCGGCCGGCTGATTCTCCGAACGTTTTACGGAAGAGGCCATGATCCACCGATCTTCTTACGGAAACCCGGCGCGCCGAGACCCATCATAATCGGGCCGTGCGGCAGCAGTCGGCGGACGCCCTCATCCTCGGCACCTATCCCCTCCGAGAGAAAGACCGGATCGTGTCGTTCCTCACGCGGGACGCCGGAAAGAAGCGGGGAGTCGCGCGCGGCGCCCGGGGTCCCCGCAACGCCTACGCCGGCGCGCTGGAGCCGATGACCGAGGCGCGCATCCTCTACTTCGAACGCGACGCGCAGGAGCTCGTCTCCATCAACTCGGCGGACATCATCCGCGCGTCCTTTCCGCTGGCGAAGGACCTCGACCGCGGCCTTCTCCTGTCGGCCATGGCCGAGAGCCTGCAGACCTTCGTCTCCGATGACGATCCGGCCGAGCCGTTCTACCGCCTCGCGCGGCACGCGCTCGACGCGCTCTTTGCGGACGCGGCGGCGGATTGGGTGGCCGCCTACTTCGACGTCTGGATTCTGAAGCTGTCCGGTCTTCTTCCGAGTCCCGCGGAGTGCGCCGTCTGCGGCGCGCCGCTCGAGCCCGGAGGATCGCTCCTGTACGACGAGGCGCGGCCCGGCTTCGTCCACTCCGGCTGCCGGCGCGGCGAAGCGGTGCGGCTTTCCGGCGAAGGCCGCGAGACCCTGCGCCGGATACTCGCCGCCCCGCTGGACGCCGGTGCGCGTCCGGCCGGAGTCGCGGAGGTCGCCGAGGTGGCGCGCCGCGCGCGCAGGCACTTTCTCGGACACGAGCTCAAGTCGCAGAGGGTGCTGAAGGACGTACGGGGCGGGAAGTGAGCGCGAGTTCCCTGCGGTAAACTCGATCCGATGCTCACGCTTCAAAAATTGATCGCGGAGCTCACCGCTTTCTGGGAGTCGAAGGGCTGTCTGATCGAGCAGCCGTACGACCTTCCGATGGGGGCGGGTACCATGCACCCGGCGACTTTCCTGAAGGTCCTGGGGCCGGATCCCTGGCGCTGCGCGTATGTCCAGCCGTCTCGGCGGCCGGCGGACGGCCGGTACGGAGAGAACCCGTTCCGCCTCGGAAAGCATCTCCAGTTTCAGGTGGTGCTCAAGCCCTCGCCCGACGACGTCCAGGAGATGTATCTCGGCAGCCTCGAGCGCCTCGGCGTCACGCTCGCCGACCACGACGTCCGATTCGAGGAGGACAACTGGGAGTCGCCGACGCTCGGCGCGTGGGGAGTCGGCTGGCAGGTGCTGATGGACGGGATGGAGATCACGCAGTTCACGTATTTCCAGCAGGCCGGGGGCATCGACCTCGCGCCGATCACCGCCGAGATCACCTACGGGCTCGAGCGGATCGCCATGTTCCTGAACAAGCTCGATTCCGTCTTCGAGGTGATGTGGAGCGAGGACACGACCTACGGCCAGGTGCGCCGCCGCGACGAAATCGAGCTGTCGCGCTACGGGTTCGAGGTCGCCGACCCGGACTTCGCGATGGCGATCTTCACCGGGTCCGAGGCGGAGGCTCGCCGCGCGCTCGCCGCCGGGCTCGTTCTTCCCGCGTACGAGGCGACGCTCGCCTGCTCGCACCAGTTCAACATCCTCGACGCGCGTGGGGCCGTCTCGGCGACCGATCGCGTCGGCTTGATCCGCCGCGTCCGGGACCTCGCATGCGCGTGCGCGCGCGCCGCCGTCGCGCCGGCGCAGGAGGGCCGCCCGGTCTCCGAGCCCGAGCCCGCGGCGACGCGCTGAAAGGCGGGAGCATTCCTCCCCGCGAGAACTGATGGCATCGAACGATTTCCTTCTCGAGGTCCGGACGGAGGAGATCCCCGCTTCTGCGCTCGCTCCCGCGCGTGCCGACCTCCTCCGCAAAGCGACGGAAGCGCTCGCCGAGGAGGGCCTCGCGCCGGTCGAGGGGCAGGCGCTCGCGACGCCGCGCCGGTTGATCCTCTGGCTGCGCGGGGTTCCGGAACGTCAGGAAGACCGCGCTTCGGAGGTCCTGGGTCCTCCCGCGGCGGCCGCGTACGACTCCGCGGGAAAACCGACACGGGCCGCGGAAGGATTCGCGCGCGCGCAGAAGGTGGACGTGGGCGACCTGGTCCTCGTCGACTCGCCGCGGGGACGTACTGTCGCCGCCCGGCGGACCGTTGCCGGACGTCCGGCCGGCGACGTGCTCGGGGAAGTGATCCCGCGGGTCGTCGCCTCGCTCTCCTTTCCGAAGACGATGCGCTGGGGAAGCGGGGAGTACGCGTTTGTGCGGCCGGTCCGCGGGCTGCTCGCGCTCTTTGCCGGGCAGTTGGTTCCCATGTCGATCGACGGCGTGACCTCGGGGAACCGGACCGTGGGTCATCGGATCCTCGCGAATGAAGAATTCACGGTGAACGGTCACGACGACTACTTCCGCCGCCTGCGCAGCTCTCACGTGGAGCCGGACGGGGAAGTGCGCCGCATGGCGATCCTTCAGGCCGCCCGGGGGCTGGCGGGGGAGGTCGGCGGCTCGATCGAGCCGGATCTCGACCTTGCGGCCGTGCTCGCCGATCTCGTGGAGTTTCCCGGAATCGTCCGCGGCGCGTACTCGGCCGAGTTTCTCGACCTTCCGGAAGAGATCACCACCACCGCGATGCGGGTCCACCAGAAATACCTGCCGGTGCGCGGACCTCGCGGGCTCCTTCCTTAT
>DASQJK010000086.1:0-3719 GCA_035631095.1 Thermoanaerobaculia bacterium | reverse complement strand
CCATGCTCCCGAAGACCGATTGGAAGAAGTCGGAGAAATCGCTTTCACCGCCGCCCGCGAACGGATCGGCGCCGGGCGTCCCCGTGTAGACCCACTGGAAGCCGCCGCCGTTCCCCCCGCGCGCTCCCGGCGGCCCGCCTTGCGCGAACCGCTCCCAGTCCGGACCGAGCTGGTCGTAGCGCTTGCGCTTCTCCGGGTCGCTCAAGACCTCGTTGGCCTCGTTGACCTCCTTGAAGCGCTTCGACGCGTCGCCGGACTTGTTGACGTCGGGGTGGTACTGGCGCGCCAGCTTGCGGTACGCCTTCTTGATGTCGGCGGCCGACGCGTCTTTCGTGACCCCGAGGGTCTTGTAGTAGTCCTTGTATTCGACGGGCATGGGGTGCCCCCTGTTAGTTCGGCGGCGGGACCATCGCCGGCTGCGCGGCGATCTGGGCCGGGGTGATCCCCGGCCCAGGCAGGAGTGCCAGCTTCAGAACCTCGTCGATGTTCGACACCGGCTTGATGTCGACGGTCTCGACGACCTCCTTGGGCACGTCGACCAGGTCCTTCTTGTTCTTCTCGGGGAGGATGAAGGTCTTGATGCCGGCGCGGTGCGCCGCGAGCAGCTTCTCCTTCACTCCACCGATCGGCAGGACCCGGCCGCGGAGCGTGATCTCGCCGGTCATCGCGACGTCGCGCCGGACGCGGCGGCCGGTGAGGGCCGACACGATCGCGGTCGCCATCGTCACGCCCGCCGATGGGCCGTCCTTCGGGATCGCTCCGGCGGGGACGTGGATGTGCATCGCGTGGTCTTTGAAGAACCCGACTGGGATGCCGAGCTCGGTCCCGTGGGCCCGCACATAGCTGAGAGCCGCTCGCGCGGACTCCTCCATGACCTTCTGGATCTGCCCGGTGAGGACGAACTCCTCGGTCTTCGAGCCCTGATCCATGATCGTCGCCTCGACCGTGAGCACGTCGCCGCCGGACTCGCTGACCGAGACACCGGTGACCGCGCCGACCTGGTCCTCTTCTTCGGCCAGGCCGAAGTCGAACTTCTCCGGTCCGAGGTACGTCGAAAGATCCGCTGCGTCGACCGTGACGGTCTCCGCCTTGTGCTCGGCGATCTGGCGCGCGACCTTCCGGCAGATCGTGCCGATCTCACGCTCGAGGTTCCGGACGCCGGCCTCTCGCGTGTAGAGCCGGGCCATGTCCTTGAGCGCCGCGTCCGTCAGGATGAGCCGTCCGTTCTCGAGACCGTGCTGCTTCAGCTGTCGCGGCAACAGGTACCCGATCGCGATGTGCATCTTCTCGTCCTCGGTGTAGCCGGGGAGCCGGATGATCTCCATCCGGTCGCGGAGCGGCGGGATGATCGTGTCCTCGACGTTCGCCGTCGTGATGAAGATGACCCGCGACAGGTCGTACGGGACTTCGAGGTAGTGGTCGGAGAACGTGCTGTTCTGCTCGGGGTCGAGGACCTCGAGGAGCGCCGAGCTCGGGTCGCCGCGGAAGTCCGCGCCGACCTTGTCGATCTCGTCGAGCATGAACACCGGGTTCACCTCGGCGGCCGTCTTCATGTTCTGCAGGATGCGGCCCGGAAGCGCGCCCACGTAGGTGCGCCGGTGGCCGCGGATCTCCGCCTCATCACGGATCCCGCCGAGCGACATGCGGACGAACTTGCGGCCCATCGCGCGGGCGATGGACTTGCCGAGGCTCGTCTTGCCCACGCCGGGCGGACCGACGAAGCACAGGATCGGGGCGCGCAGCTCGTGCGAAAGCTTGCGCACCGCCATGTACTCGAGGATCCGATCCTTGATCTTCGGCAGGCCGTAGTGGTCCTCGTCGAGGATCCGCGCGGCTTCCACGATGTCCCAGTCGTCCTCGGGGGCCTTCTTCCACGGCACGGAGATGAGCCAGTCGACGTAGGTGCGGATGACGCCCTGCTCCGGCGAGGCCTGCGGGATCTTCTCGAGCCGCCCGACCTCCTTGAGGGCCTTCTCCTTCACCTCGTCGGGCATGCCGGCGGCCTCGATCTTCTCGCGAAGCTCGTTGACCTCCGAGCTGCCGTCATCGTCCCCGAGCTCCTTCTGGATCGCCTTCATCTGCAGGATCTCGTTCTGCTTCGCGAGGAAGACCGAGAGGAACCGAAGCCGCTCGACCACGCCCTCCATCTCGAGGAGCTGTTGGCGCTGCTCGATGGTGAGGTCCTGGCTCTGCGCGACGAGGTCGGCGAAGTGCGACGGGTCGTCCGTGCTCTTCGCGGTCATCGCGACCTCGGGCACGATCGATCCGCCGTTCTCGACGTAATCGCCGAACAGGCTCTTGACGCTGCGGAGAAGCGCCTCGCGCTCGACCGACTCGCCGGGGATCTCGCTGATCGGCTGGAACGTGACGCGGAAATACCGGGTATCCGGCGTGAAGCCGGTGATCTTCACCCGCTGAAGGCCCTGCACGATGACCTGAGCGCTGCCGTCCGGGATCCGAAGGAGCCGCACGATCTCGGCGACCGTCGCGACCGTGTAGATCTGGTCGGACGTGACGTCATCGATCTCCGGGTCCTTCTGCGCGGCGAAGATGACGTAGTGCTTCTCTTCGCTCATCGCGGCGTCGATGGCCGCCACGCTCTTGTCGCGACCGACCCCGAGGGGTTGGACGATCTTCGGGAACACCACCATCTCCCGCAAGGGGACGAGGGGCAGCTCCGAGGGGTAGGTGCGAATCTCTTCAGTCATTGCGTGGGCGACCTTTCTGTTGACAGGGGCTCGGCCGGGGCCGGCAAAGCCGGACCCGGCCGTACGCGCTGTCGCGTTTGTTTCGTGCTCGTGATCTGCGTGACTATTTCGCGCTCGTTCCGGCGTTGATCTTCACGGTCTTCGGCTTCACGGTCTCCGACTTCGGCAGAATGAGGTCGAGGACGCCGTTCGTGAACGTCGCCGTGACGGCATTCGAGTCGATCTGCACCGGAAGCGTGAACGCGCGCTGGAACTTCCCGCTACGCCGCTCCTGGCGCAGCCAGCCGTCGCTCGTCACGTCCGTAGCGGCCTTCGTCTCGCCCGAGAGCGACACGGTATCGCCGGTGACGTTGATCTCGATGTCGTCGGGCGTCATCCCGGGAAGGTCGGCGCGCAGGTGATACGCGTCCTTGGTCTCCCAGAGGTCCACCGGCATCGGGATCTGGCCGGCTGGGCCGGACCACCCGTTCGGCCGGATGAAGCTCTCCTGGAAGAGCTGGTCCATGGCGTCGCGCAGTGAAACGAAGTCGCTAAGCGGGGCGATACGGGCAAGGGCCATCTCTACATCTCCATTCGGTTTTTTGGGACGCGTCCCGGGCCGGCAACGCCGGGCCGGGCGGACGCGCGGTCGCTTTCCGCCTCTGCTCCCTCGATCGCGTTCGCCAGCTCCCGCAGCAGGTCCGCGGCGTCGCGGAACTGCAGGAGCATCTTCACGCCGGCGAGGTTCACGCCGCGCTGCTGCGTGAGGTAGCGGATGACCCGCACCCGCTGGAGGTCCTCATCGGAGTAGAGCCGGATGTTGGAATCGGTCCGGACGGGCTCGACGAGGCCTTCCTCTTCATAGATCCGCAGCGTGCGCGGGTGGCAGCCGGCGATGCTCGCGGCGATCGAGATCACATAAACCGGTCGGCTTCCACGCGCCATGGCATTGGTATAAGACCTATCGACGCCATTGTCAACCTTGTTGCGGCTCGCGCGTCTAGCCGAAGAGCGCTCTCTTGACGTCCTGCT
>DASQJK010000085.1:0-2305 GCA_035631095.1 Thermoanaerobaculia bacterium | reverse complement strand
AAGATCGCGAGCACGAGGAGCAGGATGACCCCTCGAATGCGGAAGACGACCCAGAGGGCCGCCGCCGTGGCGAGAAGGATGCCGATGACCTGGAGCGTGACGCGCGGCACGGACAGCCGTGGAGGCAGGGGAAGCTCTTCGCTCACGAGGCGAAGCTTAAGCCCGGCGTCGCCGCGCACTCTCTCACCAGCTATCTGGGCGCGATCGTCAGATTCCCGCTAGTCGTTCGCACCCGGATCTCCGCGCCTCCGGTCCCGCGCCGGAAGGAAGACGGTTCCTCCCTCGGCTGCGAGACCGCGTCGTGGAAATCGACCTGGACGTCGCCGCTGCCGTGGCTCGTGTCGGCATGGAACGACGCCTCGCGGGGAAGCCGCAGCATCACGTCACCGCTCGTAGCCTCGATGCGGACGTTTGCGAGGCGGGTGCTCTTCTGATCGACCTCGACGTTGCCCGAGGTCGAATGCGATTCGAGCTCCTGAATGTCGGCGTCCCGGAGGAGCACGTCGCCGGACGTGGCCTGAATCCGCACGCGGGAGGCCTCGATGCCGCTCGCGTCGAGATCCCCCGAAGTGGACCGAAAGGAGAGACGCTCGCCGCGGAAGCCGCGGACTTTCAGGTCGCCGCTCGTGAACTCCGAATCCCACGAGCCGCCGATGTCCGACGCCTCGACGTCGCCGGAGGTTCCTCGCAGAGTCAGCGCGCCGCGCAGCCTTTCGAGCTTGAGGTCCGCGCTCTCGACGTCGAAGGCCAGCTTCCCCTCGAGACCCGACGCCTCGATCCTTCCGACGAGGTTCCGGAACCGGCCCGACGCGATCCGCGCGGGTACCCGCACTTCGACGTCCACGTAGAGGAGGCGCCCACGGTTCCGGGCGATGCGGTAGTTGTGCCCCTGGTACCGTGTCCCGGATCCCCAGGAGAAGAGCTCGATCGTCCAGTCTCCGTCTCCGTCGCCGTCTCCGTCGCCGCGGCCTCCATGTCTCGGATACCGGAGCGTGCGCTCGGAATCCGGATACTGCACGTGGAAGGTGGTCGTTCCGCCCTCGCCCGCCGTCTTCTCGAGACGCACCGATCCGGCGAGCGCGTCATCCGCGGCGTGCACGGTCGCGATGATGGTCGCCGTTTCGCCTGATCCGGGAACCACGCGCATCCTGCCGACGAGGTTCTCGACTGCAAAGCCGGTTCGTAGCGGATCCGGAACTTCGGCCCGGAGGGTCCGCTCGACGTCCCCGAACGCGGCCCGGGCGGCGAAAAGAGCAGCGACGTAGAGAAACAGCAGGATCCCGGTCTTTCGGTTCATGGGAAGGCCCCTTCGTGGTCGAGTCACCTTGTCTCACCCGGGATAGACGCAATCCATCGGGAAAAGTTCGGCCGCGGAAACCTTTCGGAACCGCTTGCGTAATCATTTTAGCAATGACTAAACTAATAAGGCGACGATGAGCGCCGTTTTCGAAGCCCTGGCCGCGCCCCGCCGGCGCGAGATCCTCCGGCTCGTCTGGGACGAGGAACGCTCCGCCGGGGAGATCCGCCGCGCGCACCCGGACGTTTCGTTCGGCGCGATCTCGCAGCACCTCGCCGTGCTCGAGTCGGCGGGGCTCGTCTCGCGGCGCGACGAGGGGCGCTTCCACTACTACGCGGCGCGGCGCGAGGAGCTCGGCGACCTCGGCAAGTGGCTGGAATCGATGTGGGACGAGGCCCTGTCCAGCCTCAGGAGCCAGGCCGAGTCCGAGGAAAAACGAGAGACGAAACGCCGGCGCACCCGGCGGAGGTGACGCTCGAAAGGAGCCGCAGCCATGGCGGAAATGTCGGAGTTTCTGGACCGGGAGATCACGATCTGCGCGCGGCGGGAGACCGTCTTCCGCTACTTCACGGACTCCGCGCGGTTCGCGAAGTGGTGGGGTGAGGGCTCGCGGATCGACCCGCGGCCGGGCGGCGCCGTGCTCATCCGGTACCCCAACGCCGTCGAGGTCACCGGCGAGGTCGTCGAGATCGACCCTCCTCGCAGGATCGTCTTCACCTACACCTACGCGGGAAAGACCCCGGCGGACGGCACTCTCGTCACGATCACGCTCGACGAGGCACCCGCGGGAACGGTGCTGAAGCTGCGGCACGCGTTCTCGAGCGCGAAGATTCGCGACCTGCACGTGCAGGGCTGGCGTTACCAGCTCGCGCTGTTCTCGAAGACGGTCGCCGACGAGGAGCAGTCGAGCGCCCCCGAGCGCATCGACGCATTCCTGAGATCCTGGGGAGAGCCGGACGCGGCCGCGCGCCGCGCTCTGGTCGAGTCGTGCGTGACGCGCGACATCTC
>DASQJK010000084.1:0-12194 GCA_035631095.1 Thermoanaerobaculia bacterium | reverse complement strand
GGGCGCGGACACAAACCGGCGCCTCGCGGCCGGAGCCGTTCTTTCTTTCGCCATTCGGTTCGTCCCGTTAGGATAGGGCATCGGCGAATTCGGACAAAGGCGCGGGTGGGCGATCGCGCTCGCTCTCTTCACGGGAGCTTGCGCGGCGCGGATCTGGCTGGCCGCGACCCGCCCTCTCTGGCACGACGAGATCTTCACGGTCTGGCTCTCGCGGCAGGCGCCCGCGGCGATCCTTTCCGCGCTCCACTTCGACTCCGGCCCCGCTCTCTTCTACCTGCTGATTCGGCCGTTCACGGTCGCGGCCGAGCTCTGGGCGCTTCCCGACGCGGCCATACGGACGCTGCCCTTCCTCGCCATCGCGCTCGTCGTCTTCGGCGCGCG
Source organism: Thermoanaerobaculia bacterium (assembly GCA_035631095.1). Lineage (GTDB taxonomy): Bacteria > Acidobacteriota > Thermoanaerobaculia > UBA5066 > Gp7-AA6 > JALYUA01. The sequence goes on along the minus strand of DASQJK010000084.1, from coordinate 11,813 downwards.
ATCGCTTCCTGCGGGCGGCTCGCGCGCCTGGTTCGTCGTACTGCTCTCGACGTCCGTTCTCCTCACCTACTACTCCGCCGAGGCCCGCGCGTACGCCTTGCTCGCGCTTCTCGACTTCGCGCTCTTTCTCCTCCTGCGCTCCCCGGCGAGGCCCGGCCGCGCGCTCGTGCGGAGCGCGGCCATCGCGCTCTGCGCAGCCGCGGCGCTGCACACGCACTACCTCGCGCTGTTTTTCGTCGGGGCGGCGGGGATCCTGACTCTCGTCGAGCGGCGGTTCAGAGATGCGGCGGCCCTGGGCGCCGGCGGCGTGCTCTTCCTTCCCTGGCTCCCGGTCCTGTGGCGACAACCGGCCGCGGCCACCGCGTGGATGCGCGACACGTTCTTCCAGTCGACGACCGGGTTTCTCTCGGCCCTCGGGGGAGTAGGGCGCGTTCCGCCGGCCTTCGGCTTCCCTCCTCCGCCGCTTCTCTTCTGGCTCGCCTCTCTGGCAGGTGCGGCGCTGCTCGCTCTGCTCATTCCGGCCGCGCGCGGCGATGCCGAGGTCCGCGCCGGGCTCGTGATCTCCGCGATCTTCCTCCTGGGGGCGCTCGCCGCCGGCCTGCTGCGCCCGGTCGCCTTCGCCGGGCGCACGGAGCTCGCGATCCTCCCGGTGTGGCTGTGGACGATCGCGCGCGCAATCCCTTCCGCACCTCGGGTCCGCATGACGGCGTGGGCGCCCGCCGCCCTGGGCGCCGCGGCGCTCGCCCTGGCGCTTCCGACCGCTCGTTACGAGCCCTCCGGCCCTCGTGTCTCCGCGGCGCTCTCAGGACTCGCCCGGCCCTCCGACCTCGTCGTGGCGGGCGCGTCGTTTTATCTGCCGGCACGGCTCGCTCGCGATCGGGGCGCTCTGCCAGCTCCGCTGCAGGGTTTTCCGCGCGAGGTCGAGCGACACCCGGGCTGGTTTCCACTGCGCGCTCCGCCGGAGGAGGCTTACGGCGAGCTCGAAGCGGCCCTGGATTCCCGCCCCGCCGCGACGCGCGTCTGGATCGCCGTTCACCCGCTGTTCGCGACCCGCCGCATGGGAGAAGTACTGGCGAGACGCGGAACGGCTCGAGAAGCTCTCCGAGGGACGGACCTCCTCGTGATCGTGTGGACGGCGCCGTGAGGCGACGCTACGGCTTTCGAGCGACCGCGAGGAGCGACATCCCGTAGGAAGGCGGGTTGCGCTCCTCCCGCCGGAGGATCGGGAGAACCAGTCCGAACGCGCGCAGTTGCCCGCGAGGAAGGACCCGCCGGCGGAGCACCCGGCCGTTCAGCCACCACCCCAGGACGCCGGGCCGATTGAGGAATCGCAGGTCGTCGATCTCGAAACCCGCCGCCCGCACCTTCGCCTCGAGCTCGGCTCGCTCGTACCGGCGGAAGTGACCGAGACGCTCGTCGAGACTGCCGAAGAGCTTCTGCATCGCGGGAACGAGGAGAGCGAGCCGACCGCCGGCCGGAAGGATCGAGAGCATGTCCGAGAGAGCCGCCTCGTCGCGCTCGATGTGCTCGAGGACGTTGCAGCAGACGATCGAGTCGACGTGGAGGGACCGGAGCTCCTCGCGGGCGTCGGCGCTCAGCGGAAACGAGTAGGAGGCGACACGCACCCGGGGCTCGTCGCGGAAGGTTCCCCGCAGAAACTCGACGGCCGTCGGATCGAGATCGGATGCGACGACGATCTCGGCGGGCGCCCGGTCGGCCGCGGGCTCGAGGAGATGTCTCGTGATGTTGCCGAAGCCGGCGCCGATCTCGAGAATGCGGGTCCCGAGGTAACCCGAGAAGCGCGAGACGAGCCACCGGTTGTACGGCTCGAGCTTCGCCATGCGTTCGAGCGTCACGTGGCCGACGTGACTCGGGTCTTCCGACTCGCGGACTCCGTGCTTCACGATCGTCCACAGCGCGGAGAACGCGTCCTTCAAGCCGATCTTCTTTCCTTCTTCGTACGTGCGGCCGTGGTAGGAAATCGGGACCTCGTAGATCCGGTAGCGGCGGCGGGCGACCTTGGCCGTGATCTCCGGCTCGATGCCGAAGCGCCGCGACTCGATGGTCAGCGACTGGATCACCTCGCGCCGGAACATCTTGTAGCAGGTCTCCATGTCGGTGAGGTTCAGGTTGGTGAACATGTTCGACGCGAGCGTCAGCATGCGGTTTCCGACGGTGTGCCAGAAGTAGAGAACGCGCCGGTCGCCGCCGCCGAGGAACCGCGATCCGTAGACGACGTCCGCGTGGCCTTCCTCGATCGGTTTGAGCAGCTTCGGGTATTCGCGCGGGTCGTACTCGAGATCGGCGTCCTGGACGACGACGACGTCGCCGGTCGCCTTCTGAAACCCGGTCGCGACCGCCGCGCCCTTGCCCATATTCTGCGGCTGCAGGAAAACGCGGACTCCGTCGCGTCCATCCATCTCTCGCAGGATGTCGCGCGTCCCGTCCTTCGAGCCGTCGTCGACGATCACGATTTCCTTGTCGATCGGAACCGCCTGCACCTGGCGCACGAGCTCGCGGATCGTCTTCGACTCGTTGTAGACGGGAATGACGACGGAGAGCTTCATCGGCTTTCTGCCGGGCGAGCCGGGGCTCGCCGGCGCTCGAAGCTGTGGCGGACGAGCGCCGACAGCGCCGAGGCGCCGTCCACCAGGCGGATCTTCTTGCCCTCCGCCCGGGACCGGGCGTAGTAGGAAACGGGCACCTCGAAGATCCGGAACCCGCCCCGCGCGAGCTTGACGGTGATCTCGGCGTCGATCCCGAAGCCCCGCTCAACGAAGTCGAGTGACGCAACGACGCGGCGGTGAAACGCCTTGTAGCAGGTCGCCATGTCCGTGAGGTTCAGGTCCGTGAAGACGTTGGAGATCAGTGTCAGCGCACGGTTGCCCACGGTGTGCCAGAAGTTCTGGACGCGGTTTTCCGCGCTGCCGCGAAAGCGCGATCCGAATACCGCGTCGGCTCTTCCGGACTCGATGGGTCGCAGCAGGCTCGCGTACTCGGAGGGGTCGTACTCGAGGTCGGCATCCTGGATGAGGAGGATCTCCCCCTGCGCGGCGGCGAGCGCGGTTCGAAGCGCCCCGCCCTTGCCCGTGTTGCGCTCGTGGAGAATGACTTTGACTCCGGCGCGTCCGTCCCATCGGGCGAGGACTTCCCGGGTGCCATCCGTCGATCCGTCGTCGACGACTACGATCTCCTTGTCGATCGGCACTTCCGAGACGAGACGGAGGATCTGGTCGATCGTCCGGATCTCGTTGTACACGGGCATCAGAACGGAGAGCTTCACGGGCGCCCGATGATAAGCGGGAGTACCGCAAAACGAGAAAACGGGGCGCCGCCCCGCGGATGCGGCAGCCTCATAATGCGGAAAACATGAAAAAGGCGCGGCTCGCGGCGGTTGCCGCCGTATTGGCGGCGGCCGCTCTCGGATTCGGGCTGCGGCTCAACACGCGCAGCCAGCTCGCGGCCGGCAACCGGGTCCGCGCGCTCGGCTCCGACGACCACTACCATCTGCGGCGAGCGCGCTTCGCCGTCGCGCACTTTCCCCGCACGCTCGTCTTCGACCGCCTGATGAATTTTCCCCGCGGCGGAGTTCCGATCTGGCCTCCGCTGTACGACCTGATGCTCGCCGGGCCCACGCGCGTCCTGCACGGCGCGACGGCGACGGGTGAGCAGCTCGAGCGGGAAGCGGCATGGGTGCCGCCGGTTCTCGCGGCGGGTACGATCGTTCTCGCGGGGGGATTCGGCGCGCTCCTCTTCGGCAGCGCCGGCGCGGCGATTGCCGCTCTCTTTCTCGCGGTGTGCCCCGCGCACATCCTGTGGACCCAGTACGGACATACCGATCAGCACGTCGCGGAGTCCTTCTTCGGGACGCTCGCCCTGCTCCTCTACCTGCGGTCTCGCGACCCGAGTTCCGACCGGCGGCAGGCGATCGCCCGGGAGGCCGTCGCGGGAATCGCGCTGGCCGCGGCGGTGCTCGCGTGGCAGGGCGCGATCTATTGGGGCGCCGTGTTCGCGCTCGCACTTCTTCTCGAAGCGCTCCGAGCGCGGACGGACGTGCTTCGCCCGGCGCTCCTGATCCTCGCCCTGCCGGCGGCAATCACGGCGGCGGCGACGGCGCTGTGGACGGCCGGTTTCGACCCGCCGATGACGTACGTTTCGTTCGGTTTCTTCCAGCCGCTCTTTCTTGCGTCGCTCGCCGCGGGGACCGTTCTGCTGGAGACCTGCATCCTGGCGATTCGCGGCGCGCTGCCGGCCCGGCAGGCGCGGGCGCGCCTCGTGTTCCTGGCCGCGGCGGCGGCGGTGATCCTTCCCTTCTCGGGCCAGCTCGCAGGGGGCCTCTTTCGGGGCGTCGGATACGTCCTCGGGAAAACCAGCGAAGTCTCCGCCGGCGCGGGATACGTCTCCTACCCACGCGACTGGCTGAAGGGCATCTTCGAAGCGCGCCCCCTGTTCGCCGACGGACCGGGGCTCGCCTGGAAAGAGCTCTCCGCCGGGTTTTTCCTGGCTCCGGCCGCCGCGGCCGCGTGGCTCCTGCGGGCTCTGCGCGGCGACAGGCCGGGAGTCCATTTCGGACTGGCGGTCTGGGCCGCCGTGACCCTCCTGCTCGCGATCTCCCAGCGCCTGAACGTCTATTACGCGGCGCTCCTCGCGGCCGCCGCCCTCGTGGAGATCGCGCGGCTCGTTACGTCCCGCCTGCGGGAGGGACCTCGGGCGAGGCTCGCTCCCGGTGCGGCGGCCGCCGCCGTGCTCCTGCTCGCGCTGCCGATGGCGCCGGGGCTCGCCCAGGAGCTCTCCGCCGTACGCGTTCCCGGGCGGGACCTCTTCTCGACGCTCGAGTGGATGCGCAGGAGCCTTCCGCACGAGATCGACGCATACGACCCCGGCCTTCTCGACAGCCGCACGCCTCCCGCTCTCTCCCGCGCGCGAGCCGTCCTCGGTCCGTGGTCTCTCGGCCACCTGATCCTGTACGACGCCGAGCTGCCCGTGGTGGCGAACAACTTCGGCTACGGGTTCATCGATTCGATCCGGTTCTTTCTCGCCGGCAGCGAGGAGGAGGCCGTGGCGATCGCGCGCAGCCGCAATGCCCGCTGGGTGGTGGCGACGGATCTCGTGCCGCGTATGAACGACTACGCGTCCTATCTCGGGAGGCCGCCCCTCCTCGCCGTGACGAACGGAGCGGTCTCTCCCCGGCCGGCATATTTCCGGACCATGCAGTCGCGCCTCTACGATTTCGACGGCGCCGGCGCGCCGCTGCCGGACGGAGCCGTCCCGCCGCTCGCGTCCTTCCGCCTCGTCTACCACTCGGAGAGCGCGATCCGGCGCGGAGGCCGCTGGCTCGCGCGGTGGAAGGTGTTCGAGGTGTTGGACGGGAGAGATTCCTCCGTGAGTCAGGGCAGCCGGTATCTCCTCCGGTAATACTCCGCCCTTCTCGTCTCCTGAGGCGTTGCCGCCTCCCCCAGCACTTCCCGCAGCTCTTCGAAAGAGGGATCGCGTCCGGACGCGGTTCCGTAAATCTCCGCGCGCCACGCGCGCATGAAGAAGTTCGGGGAGGGCGGCGCCGCCACGTGGACGGCGAAAAGGACGGCTCCGGCCGCCGCCGCCAGCCACGCGCGCCCGCGAGGCAGACCGGCGGAGGCGAGAGCCGGGACGAGCGCGACGGCGGCCGCGAGGAGACTCGCGGCGAGCGCCGCCGCCGGCCACAGCGGCGGGTCTCCGAAGATGCCCGGCGCGGCCCACCCCCGCGCGGCGAACCAGAGCGAGCCGTTCTTGAGAGGCCAGAAGAGCTCGGCCGGAAAATGCGGCCACGTGGACGCGAGCACGGCGTGGACGGCCGCCGAATAAACGGCCGCCGCGGCGAACCCCCAGCGCGACATCGGTGATCGAAGCGCGTACGGCAGCGCGAAACCGACGGGAAACAGGAGAGGCAGCAGGTAGCGGTTTCCCATCGACCAGCCGCCATGCCAGTTGGGGTACGCGGTCATCGCGACGAAGAAGATCAGGGCGGCCGCGAGGCAGAAGATCCAGTCGGCGCGGTTCTCCCGGGCCACGCGCCACCGGTTGAATCCCACGATGGCCCACAGAAGGAAAGGCGAGACGAGGAGCACTCCTCGGGCGGGGTGGAACAGGTATGCCGCCGCCACCTTCACGCTGGGCGGCCCGAACCCGAACAGTCCGTGCCGCGCCAGCTCCGAATATCGCGGCGAGGCCTCCCGTGCGGAGGACAGAACGAAAGCGGAACCGAAGCACGAAGCGTCGTATGCGAGAAGAAGCGCCAGGGGGATGAGAGCGCCGACCCCGAACCACACCGCGCGCGTGATGCTCCGTCGCCGGATCGCCGATCGGACGAGCAGGAGCCCCGCGAAGAGCGCGAGCGGGTACTCCGAGATGGCGGCCCAGCCCGCGAGCAGCCCGGCCGCCCAGAGGAGCACCCCCACGCGCCGCCGAGATCCCGCGTCCTCCCCCTGCTGGATGAGGTCGAGCGAGAGGAGGATCAGCGCCGCGGTCCACGCATGGCTGAAGAAAGACCGCGCATAGAAAAGGTAGTTCGTGCCCAACGCGAGCGCCGCGGTGACGAGCGCCGCCGCCGGCGCGCCGCGCTGCCGCAGGCGCGAGAAGAAGCGGGCGAGCGCGAGAAGGCACACGGGGGTGACCACGAGCATCCGCAGGAGAACGAAGATCGGCTCGAAGGAGCTGCGAGGCTTCGGAAAGAAGACCCTCAGCGCCCGGTAGACCGGGATTCCGGCGAAAGCGAGGCCCGGCGCCTTGTTCGAGTAGAAATGTCCGCCGGAAAGCGACTTGTCCTCGTGGTCACCCATGCGGGTGATCGCCTCGTCGATCCGGAAGGTGCCGTTCTCGACGAACGAATAGATCGCCTCGAACCGCGAAAGCTCGTTCGGGTTCGGAAAGGGCCGGACCTGCCCGGTGAAGACGATCGAGACGAACGCGAAGGCGAAAAGGAGCGCGAGCGCAGCCCGGCGCTCGGTGACTCTCGCCGGGGAACGCATGGAACCATTGTAGCGATCAGCCGTTACACTGCCTGAGAATGTCCGAAAGACTCCGGACGGTTTCCGCCACGATTGCCGTGGCGCTTCTGTTCGCGCTTCCGCTTCTTCCGGAGATTCTCGGGACTCGCGTGCTGGTCTTTCGCGACGCCCAGATCACGCACTGGCCGTGGCGCCGCGTCGCGATGGAATCGCTCCACGACGGCCGCGTTCCTTTCGTCAACGATCGCGCGGCGGGCGGGCAGCCTCTGCTCGCGAATCCGAACGCGGTGCTCCTCTATCCGACGGTGCTCCTCGAGCGTCTCCTGCCGGCGGTCTCGGCGTTCAACCTCCACTACCTGCTGCACGTGCTCTGGGCGCTCCTCGGAGCGCGTCTTCTCGCGAGGCGGCTGGGACTCTCTCCAGGCGCCGCGCTCTTCTCCGGCTGCGCCTACGCGTTCTCGGGAATGATGCTGTCGTACGCGAGCGCGTTCGCAAACTCTGGAGCGGCGGCCTCGTGGCTGCCCTGGTGCGCGGCCGCCGCGATCGAAATCTCGAGAGCGCCCGAGCGGCGCGCCGCCATCCGCGCCGCTGCCGCAACCGGGCTCGCCTTCGGCCTGCAGCTCCTCGCGGGCGAGCCGGCCATCTCGCTCCTGACCGCCGGGTTCACGACCGTGCTCTGCCTCGCTCAGACGCTTTCCGCGCCTCGCTCCGAGAGACCCGCGCGAGCCGGAGCGCTCCTTCTCGGGGGCGCGGTCGCCGCCGCGGTCGGCGGCGCGCTCGCCGCCTCGCTCCTGCTGCCGCTGCGGGCCGTCCTCCCGCTGACCTACCGGGGCCAGCACCTCTATTCCCGTGCCGCCTTCGGAGCGGCGCCGTTTCTCCCGTATCGCGTCCTCGAATGGTTCTTTCCGCGCTTCGGCGGAGATCCGTCCACGCCGGGCAGCGGCGCGAGCTGGCTGCAGGCGTTCCACCCGCGGGACCTCGTGTACGTGTGGTGCGCGAGCTTCGGGGTGTTGGTGGCGCTCGCGATCCTGCTCAGCTTCCTCCGGCGGGAGTTCTGGACCCGACGCACCGGCGCGCTCGCCGCGGCGGCGCTCGGCTCCTGGCTCTTCAGCTTCGGGTTGGCGCTCCCCTTCTCCCGCCTTCTCTTCGCCTCGGACTTCCTGCGGCGCCTGCGATACCCGATCAAGTTCTACCTTCTGACGACTCTCTGCGTCGCGCTCCTCGCCGGATTCGCCGCCGATCTCTTCCGCACGCGCAGGCCCGGCCGGCGGGACGCGGCGGCGCTCGCCGTGATCGCCGCTCTCTACGCCGCGACCTTCCTGCTGGCCCGGCCGGGAGGCCCGCTCGAAGCGATCCTCGCTCCCTTCGCGCGGAACCGCTCCGGCCTCGATCCGTCCGAGGTCCTCGCGGCGCTGCGCAACTCTCTGCGCGGCGACGCGCTGCTCGGCGCTCTCGCGGCGCTGATCCTCTTCGGTCTGCGGTTTTCCCGAGGACTCGTCCGGCCCGGATATGCCCTGGCGCTTCTTTCCGTCTGCTTCGCCATGCCCTGGGGACTTCCCCTTTTCGTGTCCGCGAGCGGCCGCGACCTGCTTCGGCCGCCCGCGTTACTCCCGTCGCTCAAGGGCGGAGGCCGGCTGTTCGTCTCACCGGATCTTCCCGCGCCGGACTACGCGGCGCTCGCCCCCGTGAGCGGAAAGGCGCGAGGGCTTCCGCGTTTCGACCGCGTCGCGCGCGCTCTCTCCGAGCAGATGCTGCCTTCGACCGGGCAGCCGTTCGGCGTCTCCTACGCGTTCGACCGGGATCCGGACGGCTCGTACGGCTGGTACAACCGGCTGGCGGGAGAAGCGTCCGCCGCGGCGACTCCGCCCGAGCGCGCCAGGCTGCTGCGCGCCTTCGGCACGCGGTGGGCGCTCGCGGGAGACGGCGAAGCGTTCCCGGGTTTCCGGCCTCTCACCGGGGTCGTCGTCGCCGGCCGGCAGCTCGTGCTGCACGGCGTCGACGAGCCGCTGCCCGAGCTTCGCTGGGCCTCCCGTGCGCACATCCGCAAGTCCCTCTCCGGCGCGCTCGACTTTCTGCGCTCCGAGTCTTTCCGGCCGGACACCGACGTCGTGCTGCCGGGCCCGTCGGACCGCGACGCCGCGGAGCCGGCGGAGAGATCATCCGCGGCCGTGACGGTCGCCGCTCTGTCTCCCGACTCCGCGGCAGGGTCCGTCGAATCTCGATCGCCGGGCCACATCGTCTTCGCGCGAACGTGGTTCCCGTCCTGGCGCGCATGGCTGGACGGCGCGCCGGCGCGGGTCCTCGTCGCCAACGCGCGAGACCTGGCAGTCGCCGTTCCGCCGGGCCGCCACACGTTCGAATTCTCCTGGGACCGCTCGCCGTTTCACCGCGGCGTCCGCTGGCAGGCAGTCGCGGTGCTGGCGGCGCTGGCCGTCGCCGTCTCGACGAGAAATCGTCGTCCCGGCGCGCCCGCCCCGTAACCTCACGGCTGCTCGTTCGACTCACGCCACCCGGACGCCACCGTCCCCCCTCTGCCCGGCAGCGTCGTGCGGACGAGCTCCCGCACAGGCACCTCCGCGGGCCGCGCCAGCGCCTCCTCCGCGAGCTCCCGCAGCGTGACGAACCGGACGCCGTCCTCCCGCCACGCGTCGAGGATCCGCCCGAAGAGCTGGCTCTTGGACCTCCCCTCCACCTCCGTGTGCACCGTGTGCACTTCCGTTCCGCGAACCGCTCCCCGGAACCACGCGAGCTGGGCGTCGTCGCCCTCGCGCATCGAGTCCCACGCGAGCGTCTCGTCGAGCGTGGGCAAGGTCGAGGGGACTTCGAGAGTCCTGAATGTCCGCCCCGCCGCGGACGGAAAGAACGGGCGCCCTCCGCGCGAGTTGGAGGTGAACCGCAGCCTGCGCGCCTCTTCGAACTCGAGCGAGAGCGCGTTCGCCGTCCATCCCGGCGCGGCGCTGGTGTCGGCGGAGACACCGAGGATGCGCAGAAACTCGTCGTGCGCCTTGCCCGCCTCGGAACGGATGCGCTCCGCGCTCCACCGGTCCAGTGAGTCGTGCCAGGCGACGTGGTCCCACCCGTGCACGCCCGTGTCGTGGCCGGCGAGCCGGCAGGACCGGATCTGCGCCTCGCAGAGCTCTCCGATCCGTGGGGCGGGGAGGAGCGTCCCGTAGAGCACCGTCGGGAAGCCATAGAGCGAGCCCGCACGGCTCCGGAGCATCTTCTTCAGGAAGCCCGGCTGGGTGAAGACCCTCCGCGCGGCGACGCCGGAGCGGTCGGGCCCGAGGGTGAAATAGAACGTCGCCCGAATGCCCCGCGCGGCGAACGCCTCGAGCAGGCGCGGGATCCCCTCCCGGGTCCCGACGTAGGTGTCGCAGTCGACTTTCAGGGCCACCCGGCGGGGCGCGGCGTCCGGCGCGCGGGATTCCGCCACGGCCTACGGTCTCGTCTGCCGCTTGTCCAGGTAGAAGGAGACGGTCCGCCGGACGGCTTCCTCCATCGCGACGCGCGGCTCCCATCCGAGGATCCTGCGGGCGCGGTCGATCCACGGGACCCGAGTCAGGATGTCCTGATATCCCTCCCCGTAGTACTCGCCGGAGGAGACCTCGACGATGGGCGTGCGGCGGGCCTTCGGTCCGAAGTTCGGGTGCGAGGCCACGGCTTCGACGAGCGCCTCCGCGAGCTGCCGCACGGAAAGGTCGTTGGCCGGGTTGCCGATGTTGAAGATCCCTCCGTCCGCGGCGCCGCCCCGGTTCTCGAGGATCTTCATGAGGCAGTCGATCCCGTCGGAGATGTACGTGAAGGAGCGCCGCTGCGTCCCCCCGTCCACGAGCTTGATCGGCTCGCCGTAGAGGATGTTGTGGAGGAACTGCGTCAACACGCGGCTCGACCCCTCCTTCGGCGAGTCGATGTCGTCGAGATGCGGCCCCATCCAGTTGAAGGGGCGAAAGAGCGTGAACTGCAGCCCGCTCTCTCCGTACGCCCAGATCACCCGGTCGAGAAGCTGCTTGGAGCAGGAGTAGATCCACCGCTGCTTGTGGATCGGGCCGTAGACGAGGTTCGAGCGCTCTTCGTCGAACTCCGGGTCCGGGCACATCCCGTACACCTCGGAGGTGGAGGGGAACACGACGCGCTTTCCGTAGCGCACCGCCTGCTTCACGATCCGGAGGTTCTCCTCGAAGTCGAGCTCGAAGACGGCGATCGGGTTCTTGACGTATGCGGCAGGCGTGGCGATCGCGACGAGCGGCAGCACGACGTCGCACTTCTTCACCTGGTACTCGATCCACTCCTTGTTGATCGCGATGTCTCCCTCGATGTAGGTGAATCGCGGATGCCCGAGGAAGGGAGCGATCTTGTCGCTGCCGATGTCGAGCCCCGAAACGGACCACTCGGTCGTGCCCAGGATCCTTTCCGTCAGCGCGTTGCCGATGAAGCCGTTCACTCCGAGGATCAGGACCTTCATGAGCGCAGCGCGCCCGCGAGAAACCGCGTCGCTTCCATCTCTTCTTCCCCTTCCCGCTGCAGCGAAAGGACCTCCACGTAACGGTCGTCGCCGCACGCGACGAAGAGGCGGCCGCTCTCGCTGCGAACCTGCCCCGGAAAGTTGTCGTGAGCGCCCAGGGACGGCAGCCGCGTCCTCCAGATCCAGGTGTTTCCGCCGAACACGTCCGTAAAGGCGCCGGGATACGGGTGGGTGACGGCCCGGACCAGGTCGTGCACCTGCTTCGAGCTCTTCGTCCAGTCGATGCGGCCGTCCTCCGGACGCCGGCGGGGAAACGTCGTCGCCTGCGACTCGTCCTGTGGCAGCCGCCCCGCCGTCCCGCGCTCGAG
>DASQJK010000083.1:0-12352 GCA_035631095.1 Thermoanaerobaculia bacterium | reverse complement strand
ACGAGGCGCCTGAAGCGAGCCGTGGACGCTCTCTCCGGAGAGGTGCGGCGCCACCACTCCGTCGCGCCGCCGGTCGCGGAGAGTCCGAAGATGCGGGACTTCCTCGCGCGCGCCTTGCGCGCTGCGGAAACCTCTTCGAGGGTTCTGATCCTCGGCGAGACCGGGACGGGCAAGGACGTCATCGCGCGGCACATACAGGCCGCGGGACCGCGCTCGAGCCGCACCTATCTGACAGTCAACTGCGCGGCGCTGCCCGAGCACCTCCTCGAGAGCGAGTTGTTCGGGCACGCCCGCGGCGCCTTCTCGGGCGCGCACGCGATGAAACGGGGACTCTTCGAAGAGGCGAGCGGCGGAACGCTCTTCTTGGACGAGATCGGATCCATGACGTCGTCCGCGCAGGCGAAGCTGCTGCGGGTTCTGGAGGAAGGCACGGTACGGCGGGTCGGCGAGAACCATCCCGTACCGGTGGACGTGCGCATCCTGGCGGCGACCAATCGCGACCTGGCGGAGGCCGTCGCCGCGGGCGAGTTCCGCGAGGATCTCTTCTATCGCCTTTCGGTCGTTACGCTCGTCGTGCCGCCTCTTCGGGAGCGGCGCGAGGACATCGTCCCGCTGGCCCGGACGTTCCTCGCGGAGTCGGTGCGCCGCCTCGGGAAACTGCGGGTCTTCGCGCCGGAGGTTCCCGCTCTGCTCGAGTCCTACTCGTTTCCGGGCAACGTCCGGGAGCTTCGGTACTCGATCGAGCAGGCGGCGATTCTGTCGGAAGACGGAATCATCCGCGGTTCCGACTTCGCACTGACGGGTGAAGTCCGCAGGAGCTCAGCCGCGCGTCCCGGCGCGGCGCCGCACGGTGTCTCAAGGGACATCACTCCCGAAAAGATCCGGCGCGCTCTCGAGGAGAGCGGAGGCAACCGTGTGCGCGCCGCGCGCGCCCTCGGCATCAGCCGGGCGACGTTTTACCGGCTGCTGGACCGGCAGGGGAAGGATGCCGGCGCGGATGGCGGGGCGTCGGCGTCGGACGTCTGACGGCAGGCTGGCGCGGCGCGACCTCCGCTTTCTTGCCCCGCCTATCGCGCTGCTGGCGCGCGATCGCCCCGAGCGCGTGCGAATCGCCGGAGTCGTAGCGGCGGGGCGTTGCCGTAGGCCGGGGAGCGGCGCCGACCGCCTCGATCTCGCTCTGTTCCATCGTGAAGGTACGCCCGTCGAGGGTCGTGAAGACGACGCGCGCTCCCGAGATGCGCGGCGGCTCGCGCAGCATGTAGACGGTCCCGTTCCGCAGAGTCAGACGAGTCGGAGGCTGCGTCGGAACCGGCGCGGGCGGGCCGGCCAGGAGGATGGCGCAGAGAAGCGAGGCCGCGATCACGTCCTCAGAGGATACGGTCAAACCTCCGCCGGGAGAAATCCGCCCGCCCGCGCGATCTTCCGCGTCAGCGTCGGTATCGCCGCCGCCGCGAGCTCGCGGGGAAGAAACCACTTCGCCCCGACCTCCCGCGGCGCATCCCACCTTCCGGAGACGGCCGGGAGGGCGTCGACGATCTCGATGTCCAGCCGCCGCCGCATGATCGTGTGAGAAGCGAAGTGGCGAGGCGCGGCCAGGTCCAGCCGGAGGCCGAGCTCGCGCACGCGCCCGGCGAGAGCGCGCCGCGCGGCAGCCGGCGTGGCTCCTTCGGCGGAAGGAAGCTCCCACATCCCCCCGAGCCATCCGGCCCGCCGGCGAACCATCAGGATCCTGCCGGCCCGGCGTGCATCGGCGGCCGCGTAGGACACGCGCGCCATCGGAGCCCGAGCGCGCTTGCGCGGATAGCGAACCGGGTCGCCTTCGGCGGCGGCCGCGCACTCCGAGAGGAGCGGACAACTTCCGCACGCGGGACGCCGCGGCGTGCAGATGATCTGGCCGAGATCCATGAAGGCCGCGATCAAGTCCCCGGGTCGCTGGTCCGGGAGGAGGCGCTCTGTCGCCTCGAGCACGAGGTTGCGGTGCGCTCGCGATCCGGCGAGACCCTCGATGGCGAACAGCCGGGAGACGACGCGGTCGACGTTCGCGTCCGCAGCGGGAGCGCGCACTCCGTAGGCGATCGAGGGAACAGCGGCCGCCATGTACTCGCCGAATCCGGGAAGCTCCCGCAGAACCGAGGGCTCCGAAGGGAGCTGCCCTCCGTGGTCACGCGCTACGATTTCCGCGGCCGCGTGGAGATTGCGCGCTCTCCCGTAGTAGCCGAGTCCCGACCACTCCGCGAGCACGCTCTCCCGCGGGGCGGCGGCGAGCGAGGCCACGTCGGGGAAGCGCGCGAGGAAGGCCTCGTAGCGGCCCCGTACGGCGCCGACGGTCGTCTGCTGCAGCATGACCTCGGAGACCCAGATCGCGTAAGGGTCCTTGGAGCCGCGCCACGGCAATTGACGTTTTTGCTCCGCGAACCAGCTCAGGAGTCTGTCTCGAAGCTCGCGATCTCGCGATCTCATGATCTCGCGATCATGAGGACTGTCAGGAGGCTGTTATCTCTTCGCGTCCCGCGATCCACCCGGGCTCCTTCATCAGGTCGCGGACGAGCTGTTTCTCGTCTTCGTTCGGAAGGACCTCGGCGGCGTGTTTCTGGTACTCCTCGGCGCTGAGACGTTCGCCGCGGACGGACCACGTCTGCCCGGCGAACTCGCCGATCGAACGGTGGAACTTCATGTCGGGCGCGACGAGCGGGCTCGTCCCGGGCGGAAGAAGGCGGCTGATCGACTCGAGGAGCTTGTCCACTTCCTGCCGGTACATCTCGCGAGAGAGCTCGTTCAAGTGGGCCTTGTCGGCTTGCGCATCCTGGCGGGCTTCGTCGTAGCGCCCCTTGAGCCCCCAGACGTAGAACCACTCGGCCGAAGAGGAGGAGTCTTTTCCGAACAGGTCGTACGCCGTCGAGAGCCACTTGTTGATGTACTTCTGGAGTACGGGAACCGGGAGACGCCCCGCCTTGACGATCCGCTGAAGTCCCATGTGACCCGTGCCGAGATGGAAACCCTCCTCCCGGAGCATGGGGCCCATCGACCGGGCGAGCGGCGCGAAGCTCGACGTCGAAAGCATGTTGAGCTGGAACTTCCCGTCGCGATCGACGAACTCGGTGTAGGTGAAGAAGTCGACCCAGTTGTCCACGTCTACGTTGAACGAGCCGAGAAGCCGGTTGTTGTCCCACGCGCGCCGTTCGAGGAGCTTGCGCGCCTCGATTTTCCCCGTTTCGCCGAAGTGGTTCACGAGGAGGTGGCACATCTGCCAGCCGTGGCGCATCTCCTCGACCATGATCCGGCAGACGCTGTCGGTGTCGTAGTCGGAAGGCGTCGTTTCCAGGAGGTTCCGCTGCTGCTCGACGGAGGCGAATTCCGTGTCCCCCTGATAGACGATCAGGTTCAGGAGCGCGTCCCGCATCTGCTGCTGCGGGATCTGAGTCACGCGCTCCCACTTGCGCTCACCGCGGAAGTCGCCGAACTCGATCTCGTTCGTCTTGAGATCGCCGTACTTCGCCTCGAACTGGTAGTCGGAGAACCGGGGCAGACGAAGGTCGATGTCCTTCTGCCACGCGCGGAAGGCGTCTACCCAATCGTCGAAAGTCGCGATTTTTTTCATCGTGTTCTGACCAACCTATCCACGAGCCTGTTCATCGAAAGTCGCGATTTTTTTCATCGAGGTCATGTGTCCTTTGAACCGCGTATCATACCGATTTATGCCGTGTTGCCGCCGGGATTTGTCTGGTCGGGAGCGCTCCTGATGCCCCTGCGGATCGACTGGGAAGGGCTGATCGTCGGCTTCGAGAGCCGGTCGCAACAGATCACGCATTTTTTCGACCGCGAGACGGGCGACGTCGAACAGGCGCTCGTGCGGGACCCGTCCCGTCACCGAGAGTTCGCGGAGAACCCCCGCTTCGTGGCGCTGCCCCGGGACGAGGGCGAGCGGTCGCGCGGCGATCTCGAGCAGTTTGTTTCGCGGTGCGAAGACGACTCCTGCCGCCTCGAGCTCTCTCGCGCGCTTCAGTCTCCCGACGCGGCCGCCGCGTACCGGCAGGCGCTCCTGCGCTACCCGAAAGAAGAGGCGCGGTTCTTTCAGTTCAAGGAGCATCAGGCTCTCGAAAGGGCGCAGGAGTGGCTGTCGGCGCAAGGCGTTCCGTTCCGCAAGCCGGACCGGGGCCTGCCGACCGTCACGTAATTGACTTCGCGCGACCCAGGCGAAGCTCGCGTCGCCGCTCTCCTCGACGCGAGCTACGAGATGCTCGGCCACCTCGGCCGCGGCGGCTTCGCGACGGTTTACCGCGTGCGCAACCGCCGACTCGGACGCGTCGAGGCTCTCAAGGTTCTCTCCGCCGACCTCGAGGACCCGGACTTCGCGGAGCGGTTCCGCCAGGAAGCGCGCGTCGCGGCTTCTCTCGATCACCCGGCGATCGTCAAGATTTTCGACTTCGGCCAGGCGGAGGACCTCTTCTGGTTCACCATGCAGTTCGTCGAAGGTCCCACCCTCATCCGCGAGCTCAAGCGGAAGGGACCCTGGTCCGAGGCCGAAACCGCGTCGCTCGGCGCGGCCGTCGCCGACGCGCTCGACTACAGCCACCGGCGCGGAATCATTCACCGCGACATCAAGCCGGAGAACATCCTCGTGGACGTCGAGCGGCGCCCCTTTCTCATGGATTTCGGAATAGCGAAATCCGATCAGAGCGTCGTGCACACGCGCACTGGAACCATCCTCGGGTCGCCCGCTTACATCGCGCCCGAGCAGCTGTCCGGCACGAAGGTCGACGGGCGCGCGGACATCTACTCGCTCGGCGCGACGATGTATCGCATGGTTTCCAACAGCTATCCGTTCCAGGACAGCGATCCGGTGCGCATGGCGATGAAGCGCTTCACCATGGACCCCGAACCGCTCGGGCCGAAGCGCCCCGGCATCGATCCCACGTTCGAAGCGATCGTCATGCGGGCGCTCGCGCGGGATCCCGCCGCGCGCTTCCCGACGGCCGCCGACATGAGCTCCGCCCTCCAGCGGTTCCTCGCCGGCAAGCCGTCCCGGCTCTCGCGCTCGGTGCCGGTCGCTTCGCTCCCGCCGGAGGGCGCCCCGACGCCGCGCGGGATCTCTCAGTTGTCGCAGTCGCCGGGCGCCGGGGAGACGGTCCCGGCCGAGCCGGACCTGACCCCCACCATCCGCACGGGGCGCCCGCGGCCGCCGCGCCGGTGGATTCCAGCCGCGGCGATCGGCGCCGTCCTGGCCGTCGCGGCCGCGGTGTTCCTTCTGAGAGGGTCCCCGGCGGCGCCGAAGGGATCGGCGGCCGCTCCCCGCCCGACGCTCTCCCGCGACGCGGCGCCCCCTCCCGTCCCGACTTCCGCTGCGGCGGCTGTGCCGGCGCCGGTCGCTCCGGCACCGACCGCGGTGCCGGAACCGACGGCCGAAGCACCCCTTGCTCTGCCGACTCCGCGGCCGGAGGCGAGCCGTCCGGCTCGACCGCGACCCACGGCACCTCCCGCCGCGGTGGAACCGGCGCCCGCGCCTGCGCCGGCCGGCGCGTCGAGGCGTCCTGCCTTCCCGCCCGAGAGCGAGTCGGAGGTGCCTCTCGAGCTTCCTTCGGCAGTTGCCAGGGAGTACGCGAATCAGAGCGTGGGGCTCTCGCTCCTCGTCGGCGAAGACGGGAGGGTGCGCGAGGCGCGCGTCATCTCGCCGCTCTGCCCCGAATGCGACCGTGCGGCTCGCGCCGCCATCCTTCGCTACCGGTTCAAACCGGCGCGGGATCGCGACGGCCGCCCCGTCGAGTCGCGCATTGCGGTGCCGGTTATAATTCCCGCTCCCGAAAACCCTTGAATCGTCAGGAGAGGGTCATGATGCGACGCGGGGAGCTCAACCGTCTTGTCGTGGTTCTCGCGGCCCTCGCCGCGGCCACAGGCTGCGCCAAACGGCTCGAGCTCAAGATGACGATCGACGTCCTTTCGGAGCCCGGCAAAGCGGACGTCGAGTACCGCAACAAGCCGATAGGAACGGCCCCGCAGCGGGTCAACATCGACACGTTCGACGACCTGGAGTCGATCCGCGCGACGACCGGCGACGGGCAGATCGTCGAGAAACGCATCCGGATCCTCTCGCCCGAAACCGCCCAGGTGATTTTCCGCTTCGCAAAGGAGCCTTCTCCGCTCGCGAAGAAGCTCGGAGCCTCGCGGCTGCTCGTCTTCGAATACTCGGAGAAGGTCTCCTTCGACAGCAACAAGTCGGACTTGAAGCCGGAGGCTCTCCCGATCCTGAACAAGCAGCGCGAGATCCTGAACACCTACTTTCCCAACGCGAAAGCCTACGTGTGCGGATACACCGACTCGACGGGCCGGGACGAGCTGAACCTGAAGCTCTCCCTCGATCGCGCCAATGCGGTGGCCAACTACCTCGAGGCAGGAGGAGTCGCAAGAAGCCGCCTCGAGCCGAAAGGGTTCGGCAAGGACTTCCCGATCGAAACGAACGCGACGCCGGTGGGCCGCGCATTCAACAGACGGACCGAGGTCGTACTGCCTCAGTAGCTCGTCGAGTGTCATCCTGAGGAGCGCCGCGACGAAGGACCTGCCCTTTCACTCGAGGGGGGGCCACGAGGGCCCTTCAGTCACAGAGCGGTTCCTTCGCTTCGCTCAGGATGACAAGGGATAGGTGGCCGTGAGGTTCTAGTGAGGCGCGCTCGACCCGCTACCTGAGAACCAATTGTCCGAACCGTCTCGCGTCGTGGAAGTCCACGGGGTCCCGGTGGACCGGCGACCAGGCTGAGTACTCCGTTTCTTTGCCGCGGTCGATGCGGAAGAAGTTGGCCAGCCATTTCGAAGGCGGAAGGGCTCCGCCGCAGAGCGGCGCCAGCGGGATTGTCAGGAGCGCCGACCAGCTCGTATCGGTCGTGCGGACTCGGGCGCGGTAGCCCGGGCAGTCCCATTCGACGTCGAGGCAGATGGTCGGGCGCACCAGACGCGGCGACAGGATTGCGGCGTCGAAGAGAGTCCCGAGCGGATTGACCTCGAATTCGAAGTAAACGTTCGGCGGGTCCGAGGGGGAGAGAAAGACTTCGAAAACGTCCTCCTGCCAGAGGGCGTCGTCGCGCCGGGTCTTCGTCGCCACCCGGCCGTCGTCGCGGGCGTCGAACCGCACGAGCAGCGCTCCGCCGCGATGTCCGACGCGAAGCGCCGTGGAAAGGCGCGGCGAACCGCCGTCGGACGCGCGCAGGAGCGGCGTCGGCGAGAGCGAAACGAGACGGTCGGTCGCGCCGAGCGGGGAGACCTGGATTTCCGGACGCTCGTTCAGAGCTTCCACTGCCGGACGATGTTGAATCCGATGTAGAAGCGATGCGAAGACTGCCCGAAGAACTGAGGCGTCCAGGTCACGTACTGGTCGACGGTCGTCCCGCGCTGGTTACCGACGGTGAACGCGAAGCGGTGCCGCGGAACGGTCTTCTCGATCGACGCGATCCACGCGATTCCCGGCGAATCCGTTTTACTCCGGCGCGGCATGACCTCGCCCTGGACGTTCACGGTGCGGGTCACCGCGATCGACATCGCGCCGCCGAGATTGAAGACTCTGTCGTAGAAGGGTTGCTGGCCGGCGAACACGTTTCCCGGCACGCGGGAAACAAAAGTGGGGATCGCGGTGAGCCGCACGCGGGAGCCGATCGTCAGCGCGAGGATCGCCTGGCCGAAATAGCTGGAACGATTCTCGAGCCGCCGCTCGGTTCTCCAGTCGGCGCCGCCCCGCAGCGCGGCCGCAAACGGGCCTGCCGCGAAAACGCGGTACTTCGCGTCGAGCTCGTAGGTGTCCTCGTTCGACGATCGATAGAGCGAGATATCGAGGTTGGTCAGCGGCGTGTACGCGAGCCCTATACCGATGTCCGCTCCCGAGTCGAAGGAATACAGCGAATGGATGTCGCTGTCCTCGAGTGCCTGGGAGAAACGGTGAGTGAAGAGAATCGTGAGCGTGCCGGGCCGCGGCACGTCGGCCGACGGGAAGTTCACGATCCTCTCGCCCTCGGGCGAACGCACAGGCGGTGCGGCCGTGTCGGGAGCCGCAGGCGTCTGCGCCCAGGCAGCCCGTGAGAGGGCGAGGAAGCCCAGCACGGCAATGATCGCGGCGGAAAACCAGCGTGACGCCCGGGAACGAGTCATCATCGGCGCCTCCATCAGCATCGGCATTCGACGGGCGAGTATAGGAGCCGCGTCCGGGGCCTCGCGCCCCTTGAAGCGCCTTTAACGTCGCAGCCGTCGAGCGTGGGCCGTCAGGTCACGCTCGGAGGAGCCCCGCCCCCCAGTGGAGGCCGGCGCCGAGAGCCGTGAAGCAGACGAGATCGCCCGGACGGATCCGCCCTGCCTGTTTCGCCTCGTGAAAAACGAGTGGCAGCGTGGCGGCCGTGGTGTTTCCGTACCTCTGAATGTTGTTGAAAACCTTTTCGTCCGGCAGGCCGAGGCTTTTCTGCACCGATTCGTTGATCCGCAGGTTCGCCTGGTGCATCAGGAGGAGCGAAAGGTCCTCGACGGCAAAGCCGTGTCTGGCGAGAGTCTCCCGCACGATCGCCGGCATCGCGGTCGTCGCCAGGCGGAAGACCTGCCTTCCCTCGACCACCGGTACGGTCAGGTTTTCGTCGAACTGCTTCGGCGAGAAGTACGGAAAGGAGGCAGAGCCTCCGCCCGGCACGTAAAGCTTGTCCCAGTGCGAGCCGTCGGTCCGCATCTCGAACCCGAGGAGGCCCCGGCCGTCGTCTTCCTCGTGCGCCTCCAGCACGAAGGCTCCGGCGCCGTCGCCGAAAATGACCGCTCGGTCACGCTGCGCGGTTCCCCATGCGTATGCCTCCGCCGTGACGGGGCCGTCTGAATCGCCGAACATGACGGCCCACTCGGCGTCGGACCATGGATAGAGCGACGCGTGGCACTCGGCCCCGACGAGCAGAACCCGCCTGTAGGTTCCAGATCGGATGAAGGCGTCGGCGACATGAAGCCCCGAGAGGAACCCGGCGCATTGCATGCGTATGTCGAGCGCGTGCGTCGTCTGAAGGCCGAGCTTTTCACCCAGCAGACCCCCGTTGCCGGGGAAGTAGTGCGCGGGGGTCATCGTGGCGAAGACGATGAGATCGATGTCGGCGGGCCGGAGTCCCGCGTCGTCGAGCGCTCTCCGCGCGGCCTCGACGCCGAGGTCGCAGGACGAAGTTCCCTTCCGCGCGTACCGCCGCTGCTCGATTCCGGTCCGCTGCCGGATCCACTCGTCGTTCGTGTCCATGAGCCGGGACATGCGCTCGTTGGTCACGACGCCCTCCGGGACGAACATCCCGGATCCGCGGACGACGGTTCTCAGGCCGGGGGAGGAGGGCACTCGCGGAAATTATATGGCGCGGTGCCGGAGGAAAAGCCCAACCGGCGCCGGTCTCAGCGAAGCGGAGCGAAGTCGACGTCGCCGGTCGTGAGGTCGATCTCTTCGACGAGAGCCGTGACGAAGCCTGCGCCGGGCGTGCCGAGCGCGACCCGGATCCTGCCCGACGTGGTCGAGCCCACTCCGAGCATGGCCAGCACCGCCGGGAGCCGGACCGCCTGTCCCGACACGAGCTCGACCGCGGCGCTGTCGACCGCGTTTCCGGCTTCGTCGTAACCCGCTATCGTGACCACGGCGGTTCCGGCGCCGCCGTTGAAGAGCAGGAGATCGGTCTGACGGGTGTCGTTCTGCGGCGCCCCGACGGAATCGCGCGGCTGATCAGTGAGAGAGCTCCCGGCTCCGGCTGGGACGCCGGCCTGAAAGCCGCCGTAGTCCCCCTCCTCGCGCCGGGACGAGACGCGGACGGACGAGGCCACAGCCGCGTCGGAAGTGACCACGATGGTTCCGTCCCCAGTCGTCGAGAAGAGCATCGTGAGCACGTCGGGCACGACGAGGCTGCCGCCGGGAGGCAGCCCCACGTTCGCGATCCGCGGAGGTCTTCCGCCCGCTCCTGCCGGAAGGAACATGAGCGTGACGTTCGCCGGGTTCGACGGGTCGCCGTTGGCGAGGTACAGGTCCGACACGTACGTGCCGGCCGCCGTCGCCACGTTCGAAACGCCGCTCAACACGGACGCGGTGGTCTGGCTGGCCGGCTGTGAGCTCGCGACGTCGCCGCTTCCGGTGTCGAGGACGTTCACGTAAGGAAGAAGAGATCCGGACGCGACGGTCACGCGGATCGTGTCACCGGGCTCGGGTACCGCCCCGACGACACTCGCGGCCGGGTTGAACTCCTGTGAGCCGTTCGGGCTGATGCGCAGGCGCGTCGTGCCGCGAACGGTGCCGTCCGGCGCGACGAGCGCGATTGTCGCCTCGGCACCGTTGCTCGAATAGAAGCCGAACACGGACACGTCGGAATCCCGCGCACCCGTGAACAGCGTCTTCGTCGATCCCGCGCCGACGGCGTCCACGGCGGCGAAAGCCGGGAGAGCGAATCCAAACGAGGTCCCGTCTTCGCGGAACCGCGTGGATCGAACCGACCCCAGAAGGTCGGCACCATTACCGGAAGTGACGACGAACCGGACCGGCCCGAAGGTGGCGTAGCGGACGGAGGCGGCATCGGAAAAGGTGTTCGGGAGAACGAGCGTCTGCCCCGGCGCGAGGTCCACGGTGCGCCGCGCCGCGAACGACCCGGGCGAGAGCATGTACAGCGTGTCCACGGACATGGGCGCGCTGCCCTTGTTGTAGTAGGTCGTCTCGATCTCGAAGTGTTCTCCGGGCGAAACCCCGAACTGCGCCGCGACCGGCACCGCTGGATCGGCGATGTTTCCGACCGTCTGAAGCGCTACGAAGAGAAGAAGCCCGTCGCTTCCGACCCAGACGCCGCCGGGAGTCGCCGCGATCCCATACGCGTTCGTGGAGGGGAACCGCGTCTGGAGAACCCCGACCGTCGCCGCCCCGACGACGACGTCCGATGCGGCGACAGTCGCCTTCGTGCTCGTGAAAGTGGAAACGATCGCGGTCGAGTCACGTACCTGTGCCGCTCTCTGGTTGATCGTCGAGCCAACGATGCTCGATACCCCGGTCAGCGTCACGTCGGAGCCGAACGCGATGTTCGGATCGAGGACCGCGACGATTCCCGGCGCCTGCTGCGCTTCGGAGACGTAGACGCGGTCTCCGAAGAGGTCGAAATGGATGGGATTCTGGAATCCTCCCCATGCCGTCAGAGTGTGGGTCGCCGGATCGAAGCGGTCGATCCGGTTGCCTGAAAGCTCCGACACCCAGAGCTTGCCGGCGCGGTCGAAGGTCATCTGCGAGAGATTCAACCTCCCCGCGGCCGGGTCGAAGAGAGTCCAGCCCGTCTCGGTCGCCGCACCGAACTCCCATCGCACGATGCGGTTGTTCCCGAAGTCGATGAGCCAGAGCGCGCCGTCCGGCCCGAGCACCGCGTCCGAGTACGCGAAGACGCCGCGGCTGACGTAGTTGACGACCTGGAGGGACACGGGATCCACCGACTCGATGACCCCGTTGCTCTGGGGCACCCAGAACTTGCCGTCCGGAGCACGGTAGAGAGAAGTGGGCCGGGAGCCGAAAATCACCCACTCACGCAGGGCTCCGTTGGTCGTGTCGAGCCGGCCGATCGCGGAGAAGCCGGCGTCGATCTCGCTTTCGCCATTTTCGATGAACCAGACGTACTGCCCGTCGATTTCGAAGTCGACGGGGTTGGCGCCGAGTTTGTTGTCGGCACGGATCTGCCACTGCTTGAACGTGATCCCGTCCGGCTGCAGCTGGACGATCCGATCGTTCGAGGGCACGAGGAACCATACGCTGCCGTCCGGTTGAGGCTTGATGTTGACGCCGGAGACAGGGTGGTTGTTTTCGGTCGTCCAGCTCGTGACCGTCGAGACAGTGGTCGGCGCCGGAGTCGGCGTTGGGGTCTGGGCGAGAACGGCGGAGAGGGGAAAAAGCAGGCCCAGAGCGGCCAAAATCCGGCTTCGGATGGACATTCGGCGGATGATAACGCAGGGATAGCGGCCGGCATTTCCCGCGCGCCGAAACTGTTCGAGCAGATTAGTGACCACGAAGATCGCGTCGCCCGTCGCAGAAGTTCTCGCGAGCCGCACCGCGGACGCGGCGCCCGAGCTCGTGGAGCGTCTGCCCGACGGACGGCTTCGCTGCTTCTCGTGCGGGCACCGCTGCCCCATTCCCGAGGGCCGCGAGGGCGTCTGCCGCGTCCGCTACAACGAGGGCGGCCATCTTCGCGTCCCGTGGGGATACGTCGGCGCTCTTCAGTGCGATCCGATCGAGAAGAAGCCCTTCTTCCACGCCCTTCCCGGGACGGATGCCCTCTCGTTCGGAATGCTCGGCTGCGACCTGCACTGCGGGTACTGCCAGAACTGGTTCACCTCGCAGTCGATTCGCGACCCGCGAGCT
>DASQJK010000082.1:0-4270 GCA_035631095.1 Thermoanaerobaculia bacterium | reverse complement strand
ACCCCGCCGCGCTGCCCAGAACGGGAGTCAGCTCGGCCCAGAGGAAGCGGCTCCTCGCGTGGTAGGTGGACCAGAGAACGGAGAGCAGGGCCGTGAACACCATTCCGATGAGCTGGATCCGGGTCAGCGAGATGGTGAGCCGCAATGCCTCGGCCTTGAAGCCGGGCAGCAGCCACCGCAGCCACAGCGGAGCGGAAACAGAGAGCGCGACGGCGAGCGCCGAAAAAATCGCGCCGATGGCCAGAAACAGGCCCCAGGCGGTTTTCGCGAACGCCTCGCGGTCTTCGGTGGCGAGAAGTGGAACCAGGACGTGCATGAGGGAACCGCTGACCACCTCGAGGACGAGCTGCGGGATCGCCATCCCCGCAAAGAGGGCGTCGGTGGCGGTGCCGACGCCCAGGCGGGTGACGACGTACCACTGGATCGCCAGGGCGGCGAAGAGGTTGGCGGCCGCCAGGACGCCGAGCGAGACGTTCAGCTTCACGCCGAAACCCACCATTCTCGAAGGACTTGCGGAGATTTCAACGCGGGCAACGTGTCAGAAAGGCCGCCGGAGGTCAAACGCAGAATTCGGTTGCCAGACCGGGCTGCCGGGACTAATCTCTTGCGCAACCCCTCGCAAGAGGGATTCACATCAAAACGAGTCGAACGGTCCCAGGGATATCGGTTTCGTACCGAAATCGCGCGGAACGTTCGGCGGGAAGGGGGCATCCACATCCCCGCTCGGCGTTTTTCCGAGACCTCGATCCTTCGTCGTTTCCGCATCCAGTTTGAGCCGGTTTGCTTTCGACAAGGAGGTTCTTCGATGGTTCTTTCCCAGAAAAGACTCGGGATTCTCGCAGCGGCCCTCTTTGCTATCTCGACTCTTGCCGTCGCGGTCGACGGCGGACCACCCCTCGTCAATTGGAACGCACCGGCGACCTACACCCCCAGCGGAAAGCACATCATGTCGGGAGAGCTCGGGGGCGGACCTATGCCCTTCTTTCCGATAACTCCCTGCCGGCAGTTCGACTCTCGAAACACAAGCGTGCTCACGAGCGGCGTCGACCGCACGATCACGGTCACGGGTGCGCCGTGCGGCGTCCCCGCCGGAACGCTCGCCGTCTCCGTCAACATCACGATTTTCAACATCTCGGGAGCGGGCGGTAACGGCACTCTGAAGCTCGGGATCGCAGCCGCCCCGACGACGTCCTGGATCAACTATCCCCCGACGGAAACCCAACGCGCAAACGCCGGGGCGGTACCGCTGAGCAACACGGGCACGATCGTCGTCCAGGCGGCGCAGGGCGGAGGCACACTCGATCTCATCGTCGACATCAACGGCTACTACTACAACGGAGCCGGCTTCCTGTCGATGCCGACGGGCGATATCTTCGGCATCATCGGAGACTTCAGCGGCGGCGGGCTGAACTTCGTACGTAACGTTCAGCCGACCGCCGCGAACTCGTATTCCGTGCGAGGCCAGACGGCCTCGACCGGGACGGGTTCGGCGGGCGTGTACGGTGAGTCGTACGGAGCGACGGGCACCGTCTCCGGAGTCCTCGGCACGGTCGTCTCGACTTCTCCTCTTTCCTCAGGCGTTCGGGGAATCGCCGCCACGGGCGAACCGACCGGCGCGTCGGGCTGCTGCTCCGACATTGGCGTTCTCGGCGAGAGCAAGACCGGAGAAGGAGTCGCGGGGATCTCCGAGGGCATCGCCGGATTCTTCGACCTGAAGAACTCGAGCGGCACTGCGATCGCAACCGCTTTCCTCGGATACAAGCCCAGTACAACGACCTATGCGGTTTACGCAGGAATTGGAGACTACGGCGGGACGGGAGCCAAGTACTTCGTCGAGCCGCATCCGACGGAAGCCTCCAAGGTCATCCACTACATCTCGCTCGAAGGCGGAGAGGCCGGCACTTACTCACGCGGCACGGCGCAGGTCGTCGGAGGCTGGGCCACCATTCAAATCCCCGAAGACTTTCGGATGGTCACGGAAGAGGACGGAATGACCGTCCTGCTCACTCCGGTCGGCGCGCAGGCGTCGATGTACATCGTCAGCCAGGACCTGAATACGATCGTCGTGAGGTCCAACAAGGACGTCAAGTTTCATTACATGGTCAATGGCGTTCGTCGGGGCTACAAGTCCTTCCAGCCGATCGGTGACGGCGCGGAATTCATGCCGCTGAGCCCGAACGATCGGATTCCAGAGGGGCTTTCGACCGAGCTCAAGCGGCGTCTGGTTGCCAACGGCACCTACAACGAGGACGGGACCGTCAACATGGGGACGGCCGAGAAAATGGGATGGACGAAGGCCTGGGAGGAAAAAGCGGCGGCGACCGCGAAAGCGGCCGCGGCAAACAAAGCAATCATGTCGAAGAACGGTCAGGCAGCCAGCAAGCAGTAGTCAGAACTTTCTGATTCGTAAAAGGACCGCGGTTTCCGCGGTCCTTTTTTTGTTTGTTCGGTTCGGATCAGACCGCTACTGGAAGTACCCTTCCACGTCGACCACGGCGTCGACTGCCACTGTGCCCGCTCCGCAAAACACGCCGAGCTAGAGGGTGGGCGGGGCCGCCGCGGCAAAAGCGGCGGTGAAAAAGATCAGCCCGGCTGCCGCCGCCAGCAAGAGCCGGCAGCGTGCGCCGGCGATGTCACTGGAAATAGCCGTTCACGTCGACGACCAGGTCGACCGTGCCCGAGGCGGCCCCGCAGTGAGCGCGGATCGATCCCGACGGCGAGAGGGTGACCACCGCGTTTCCGGCGCGCGTCTGGCCCGCGCGGAAGTTGACGGCGCTCGTCGGAGGAAGCGCGGTTCCGTCGGGATACAGGGCGATGAACCCGGCGGCGCCGGCCTGCGTCACCGTCACCGTGACGCTGATCGACCGCGCGGTGGAGGGAATCCCGCACTGACCGGCGACGTTGAACGCGCGCTCGCCGCCGGCGCCCAGCGAGGGCCCGCCGAACGCGCCCGCCGCGTTTCGTGTGTCGAGAAGCCGGCAGGGCGTCACCGTATTGAAGGCGATTCCCGGCGGCTCGATCCGGTAGATCCGTCCCACGTTGATCGCCGCGTAATAGACGTAGCCGTCCGGGCCGACGGCGAGACACACCGCGCCTTCGACGTTCGAAGCGAAGTCCTGAAGAGTGCCGACCACGGCGTTGGTCGCTGGGTCGAAGTCTAGCCACCGGATCCAGTTCGAGACGTAGTCGGCGAACAGGTACTTGCCGCGCAGGAACGCCGGATAGACCGGCCCGGTGACGAAAGCGCCCCCGATCGTGCTGCCGCCGACGGTGCGATCGTAGTCGAAGACGGGCGGAAGACAGCCCGCGCAGCTGCCCAGGAACCCTTCCGCCGCCGGCCACCCGTAGTTGCCTCCGGCCGCGACGACGTCGATCTCCTCCCGCGAGCTCTGGCCGACGTCGTTGACGAAGAGCGCTCCATTGGAGGGACGGAAGGCGAAGCGAAATGGATTGCGAAAGCCGTACGCGTAGATCCGCGGCTCTTTCGCCGCGTCGCCCAGAAAGGGGTTTCCCGAGGCGGCCGAGCCGTCGAGCTCCATCCGCAGGACCTTGCCGTTCAGGCTCCCGACGGAAAGATCCTGCGACTTCGCGCCACCGGTGCCCGAGTCACCCGGGGCGGCCCACAGCTTGCCGTCGGGCCCGATCGTGATCGTTCCACCGTTGTGGTTCCCGTTCGTAGCGTCGATCCCGTCGAGGATGATCGATTCGCTCGCCGGATCGAGGGCGTTGCCCGTCATCGTGAACCGGGAGATCCGGTTTTTCGGAACGAGGGTCGTGTAGTACAGGTACACGAATCCGTTCGAGGCGAACGACGGGTGGAGGCAGATACCGAGAAGGCCTTTCTCGACTCCGGAGTCGACCCGGCTCGTGATGTCGAGAGCGGCGGCCGCCTGAAGGCCGCTCCCCGTCACGAGCCGCACCTTCCCCGCTTTCTCCAGCACGAGCAGCCGGCCGTCGGGGGTCCACGCGAATGCCGTCGGCGAGGACAGCCCCACGGCGACGGCGGTCTCCCGGAACCCGGGCGCCGAGTACGTGGCTCCCGGCACGGCGCACGCGGCGGCCCAAAGGCTCACCGCGAACGCGACGCGCCGAAGACTCATCGTCGGACCGGAGCTCGCGGCTCCCCGCCTTACTGGAAGTATCCGGTGACGTCGATGACGAGGTGGGCCGTGTTGCCCGACGAAGCTCCCAGGAACGTCGAGATCGACAGCGTCGGGTCGCTCGACAAAGGCACGATAGCCCCGTTGGCGATCGCCGGCTCACCCGGATC
>DASQJK010000081.1:0-10750 GCA_035631095.1 Thermoanaerobaculia bacterium | reverse complement strand
CGTCGTGTTCACCGGGGGGCAGCGGGGCGAGCTCCGGACGGTAGACGAACCCCCGCTCGGTGGGGCGGAAGAGGTCGGTCACGTCGAGGGAGCTCGACCCGTCCGGCGAAACGAGGAGGAAGGCGAGGCGTCCGTCCTCGGCGGTGGGCGGCGAGGCCACCACCACCTCGACCGGCGTGCGAGCGCTCACCCACTCCTTGCCGCCCGTTTCGAGGTGGATGACCGGTTGCGCGAGCAGCACGCCGGCGCCCGACGCGAGAGCGAGGGCCGCGGCAAGGCTCGCGCGACGCAGACAAGTGGTCACCCATCCCTGTTCGCGCAGGAAAGGGCGGAAGATTTCAGCGTGCGGTGTTGAGGTTGTCGAAGAGCCAGGCGCGCGCAGTGTTCCAGTCGCGCCACGCGGTGGCGGTCGAGACCCCCAGGACTTCGCCCGCCTGCTCGAAGGTCAGGCCCGCGAAGTACCGCAGCTCGACCAGGCGGCTCAGATTCGGATCGAACTTCTCGAGGCGGGAAAGGGCCTCGTCGAGCGCGAGCAGGTCGCCGTCGGGCTGGCCGATCGGCTCCGGCACTTCATCGAGCCGAAGGGTCGGCGCGCCCGACCCCCGCTTGGCGGCTCCCCGCCTCCGGGCGCCGTCGACGAGCACGCGCCGCATGACCTGCGCCGCGACGTTCAAGAAATGGCGGCGGTTCTCGAGCTTCGTGCGGTTCTGTCCGACGAGCCGCAGGTACGCCTCGTGGACGAGGCCCGTCGTTCCCATCGTCCGCTCGCGCGCTTCTCCGCGCAGCTCCCGGTGCGCGAGACGCCGCAGCTCGGCATAGACGATCGGGATGAGGCGGTCGAGGGCCTCCCGGTCCCCCCTCCCCCAGGCGTCGAGGAGGGCCGTGACTTCCCCGGGCGGGACCGAACGTTTCTCCTGCTCGGTCATCGGAGGCGGCGATTCTATCGGAGCGCTCCTCCGCACCATTAAGATTCCGAGTTCCAGGGGGATTTTTCGATGATCACCAATTCGCAGACGGGAACCCGGATCGACGAGATAGCGCCTTCCATCTACCGCATTGCCACGCCCGCTCCGGCAGTGGCCGGCGGCTTCAGTTTCAACCAGTATCTGATCGCGGACGAGGAGCCCCTCCTCTTCCACACGGGACCGCGCCGGATGTTTCCGATCGTCCGCGAGGCGGTCGCAGCCGCCGTGCCGGCCGAACGCCTCCGGTGGATCGGGTTTTCTCACGTCGAAGCGGATGAGTGCGGGTCGTTGAACGAATTCCTGGCTGCCGCGCCGTCGGCGCAGCCTCTTTGCGGCGGCATCGCGGCGATGGTCTCCATCAACGACATGGCCGACCGGCCGGCTCGGGGCCTTCGGGACGGCGAAACGATCACGACCGGCAGCCGGCGCTTCAAATGGCTCGACGCGCCGCACCTTCCTCACGGCTGGGAATGCGGATACCTCTTCGAAGAAACGACCGAGACTCTCCTCTGCGGCGACCTCTTCACGCAACCCGGAGCGCAGCACGCGCCGCTGACCGAAGGCGACATCCTCGGACCGAGCGAGGCCATGCGCGCGCAGCTCGACTACTTCTCGCATTCGACGCGGACGAAGGGCCTGATCGCAAAGCTCGGCGACACGAAGCCGCGAACTCTCGCCTGCATGCACGGGAGCGCGTGGACGGGCGACGGGCAGAGTCTCCTGAACGATCTCGCGAAGGCGCTCTCGCCTTCGACGTGAGGCGGCCGCGGCTCGGAATCAGGGCTTTCGGACCCTGCGATACCGATCCGACAGGTCTCGCGCCGGTCCGCCGGTCGCCACGATCTCGAACCATCGGGTCGAATAGAGCCAATCGTCGAAGAACGGCCCGACGTCGAGGCGCGCGTGCGCCCTGGCTTCGGCGACGAACTGATCCGTGGACGCGCTCTTCTTCCGATACTTCGAGGAATAGCCGCCGATGATCGCGTTGAACGCATCGGGACCGACGAGCCGGTAGAGCTCGTAGAACATGAGCATCCCGGTGCTGTATGCGTAGCCGGTCATCTCTTCTTTTCCGTAGTCGATCATCGGCACTGTCCTGATCCGGGGTTCCTTACCGGCGCGCTCGACCAGCCAGCGAGCGGTCTTCTCGGCGCGCTGATCGAGGATGGGCTCGCCGCCGAGCTTTTCCTCTGTCAGGTACTCGAGAAAGGTCGCCAGCCCCTCGTTCCACCGGCAGAAAGGCCGCTCGGCTGCCGGCACGTTCCAGAGGTGGGAGACCTCGTGGTAAACCTCGTGAAGCTGCGCGGGATCGCGAAAGGCCGCCGCGGCCTGCAGGATCGACGTGACGTCGGCCTGCGATCCCCATCCGTCCGGGATCTCGATGACTGTGAAGGACGGCGAGTTCGGGAGCGGGCCGAACCACCGCGAGTACAGCGCCATCGAGTCGGCGGCCGCCTTGAGCACCTTCTCGGCGCCCGACCGGTCGTCCGGCAGGTGGAACACGCGCAGTCCCGGACCCTCGAGGACCCCGAACCGGGCGATCGCGAAATCCATGCGCCACGCTGGCTTGATGTTCCGGTAGACGTACGTCGCCTGGCCGGCCCGGACCGTTTTCTCGACGAGCGCGCCGCCGTTGGCGACGACGTGCGACTCCGGGACCGTGATCCGCGCCAGGTAATCGAACTCGGGAAGGCCCGCGGCGCGGTTCGCCGCGGCGGAGGGAACCCGCACGGTGGGATAGGCGTCGGCGTCTTCCCGGATGATCGTGAACGCGTCGTCGACACGGTCGCGGATGTAGAGCGATCCCGTTTCGACGTACCCGGCGAGAAAACCGCCGTACTCGATCTCGACGGTTGCGCTTTGTCCCGGCTCGAGCGGAGGAGCCAGCGCGACGAGGAGATGGTTCGTCTGCTTCCGCGGCCGGTCGTC
Organism: Thermoanaerobaculia bacterium; assembly: GCA_035631095.1. Lineage (GTDB taxonomy): Bacteria > Acidobacteriota > Thermoanaerobaculia > UBA5066 > Gp7-AA6 > JALYUA01. The sequence goes on along the minus strand of DASQJK010000081.1, from coordinate 7,856 downwards.
AAACGCGACCACCGCCTGCCGGAACGGGAGCGATTGCCCGCCGGCAGTGCGGACGGCGGTCACGGTCATGAGGCGATAAAGCAGGAACGAGGCTTCACCGGCCGGCGCGCCGCTCCTGTTCTTCAGGGTGATCCGGGCCGTGCCTGAGACCCGTTCCTCCCCGAAGTCGACGCGAAGGTCGAGGTCGTAGCGCGTCGGGACGAACGCCGTGCCCTGGACGGGCGAGGACGCATCGCCCGTTGCCGCCACGACGAGAGCCGCGGCGGCGAGAAGAGCGATTCGAAATCCGCTCATCGCCTTCCTCCTGTTTCTGCTTGTGGCGACGCGCGCCGAAGCGCGAAGTTTCGTTTCGGTCGCTTTCGTGAATGTGAATCGAGGCGACGGGTCCGTTCCTTGATGCACCCGCATCAGGAAAGGCGAGAGGAGCGGCGCCCGCGAGCGTTCCGCCGCTACACCTCGACAGCACGGCGCCTCTCGAACGCGCGATCCGCTTCTACGAGAGAAACGGATATCGCGCGTCCGGAAAGGTCGCCGACTTCTTCGGGATGCCGCTCTACGAGTACCGCAAGGACCTGAAGGTCACCGGAAATATCCGTTCACGTCGATGATGAAGTGCACCGTTCCGGTCGGCTGCCCCACGTGGACCGTGACGTCGCCTGCCGCGCCGAGCGTCGTCACGGCGTTGTTCGCGCGCGTCTGGCCCGGCGACCAGTTGAGCGTCGAGACGAGGGGCACGGTCCCACCGGCCGCGAAAATCGTGAGGAAGCCATTGTCCGTCGGACCCGTGATCGTGAGGTTGAAAGACGCGGCAATCGCGTCCGCGGGAACGCCGCACTGGCCCGCGATCTGAAAGTTCCGGTCGACGCCGCCCGCCATGGCGGGGCCCCCGAACGGGCCGTCGGGTAAACGCGTGTCGACGATGCGGCACGGGGTGACGGTGAAGTACCCGAAGCCCGTGAAAGTCGGTGTGAATGTCGGTGTCGGCGTAGGGGTGGGGGTCGAGGTTGCGGTCTGTGTCGGCGTGGGTGTCTGCGTGGGTGTCTGCGTGGGTGTCTGCGTGGGCGTCCCCGTGGGCGTCGACGCGGTCGGCGTGATCGTCGGTGTCGACGTGGACGTCCGTGTCGGCGTCACAGTCGGCGTCTGAGTAAAGGTCGGCGTCGCCGTGGGCACGCCTCCGGCGGTGATCGTCACGATGCCGGTTCCGGCCAGACACTGTGCGTCCGGGTTGCAGATCGTGACGTTCTTCGCGCCCGTCGTCGCGCCCGTCGTGTCGAGGTTCAGGGTGACCGAGGTCGGGCTGTTGAAAGTCGCGCTGTTGACGACGACGCCTCCCGTGACGGTCGCCGCAAGGTGGTTCACGAAACCCGGCCCGCCCGAATCCAATCCGGGATCGTAGAAGCCGGATCCCGCAACGGCGGTCCCGGTGATCGTCACGGACGTCGACGACAGGCCTTGCGCGACCGAGGAGGGCAGAGAGCTCGCCGGAGTCGCCGGCGGAGGAGCAATCAGCTTGACGGCGCGCGCGCCGTACGTGTTCGTTCCGTTGCAGTACTCCTGGATCGTCCACATGGTCATGTCGTCGTTCGGGTCTACGCTCGTAAAGGAATAGTCGCCCCACCTTCGGCCGCTCGTCCCGCCCGGATCGCCCGAAGGGTTGTACGCCGCGCCGGTCGCCGTGTATCCGGCCGGGGTGCCCGGTCCATCCCGCAGCGTCCCGAGGGTGTCGCCGGCGAGGCGTCCCGTGGTGAACGCGTTGACGTGCTCGTTTGTGCCCGCGATGCTGCAGCCGAGCGCGGCATGGCCCTGTCCGTTCACCGCGATCGACGGGATCCAGTAGTTACGCTGGTTCGAATCGTTGGTCGCGTTGTTGTCGAAGAGCGTGCCGGACTGAACGAAACTCGGGGTAGCCGTCGAGAGGTTCTGGAGCTCGTACCAGCGGGCGGCGTTGCGGTTGTTCGTCGCCCCGGCGACCCCCGTGTTGTTGACGCCGATGTTGTGCGCGGTCCAGAGGCGGCCGTTGCGCATTGACGCGGCGTAGAGGCGGTCGTCGAGAGAATCGAGACGGCCGTTGTTCCCTCCCGTGTTGCCCAAGTGGGGGACCAGAACGGGGAACCGTGTCGTGAGCGGGGTCGCGACGGAAATGTTCCCCGAGATGGTCGGCGCCGCGGTGGTGCTGCCCGGGTTGTTGACCTGCCGGATCGCCAGCGTACTGAAAGTCGCGTTGTCGACACCGATGAAATACCCCTGCGCCGCCACGCCGGTATTCAAAGGGTCGGGATTGTCGACGCCGCGAGGGGCGAACGGCCCCGCGCCGGCTGCACTCGCGACGAGGCCGGGGAAAGTCCACACGGTCGCCGCCCCGCCGGCGAGAAGGGGAGCCTTCGGGACGACGAAGCCCTTGGTCGAATTGAATCCGCCCGCGAGGGAGAACATGTCGGCGCCGATGTAGAGAGCGTTGGCGTCGATCCCGAGCGACGTGTAGTCGGTGAAAAGGGTTGCGTCCCCCTGGAACTGGTAGAAGGTGAACACGGTGGACCCGGAGAGCACCCCGGCGCTCGCGGAGTCGGACACCGCGATCAGAACCCGGTTGGCTTTCGTCGTTGCGCCGGTGGTCCCGTTCAGAATCACGTCGATGATCGTGAGAAACCACCGTCCCGAGAGCCGGTCGTAGCGGACGTTGGGATCGGACACGAAGGAGACTTCCCCCGCCCCGGGAGGGGTTACGACGGACGCAAAGAAGACGTCCGCATCGACGTTCAAGACGCCGTCCGGGACGCCGGTGGCCTTGTTGAAGGTCCGGATCCGGCCGTTCAGGAAGACGACGAACTGTGTCTTCCCGACCGCGCCCATCGTGTCGGGAGGAAAGGCGCCGGTCTCCGTCGGACCGGTCGCGCCGTCGAATTGCGTTGCGAGCGTCTGGGGGGCGAGAATCCTGCGCGCTCCGAGGGTCGCCGGGCCGAAGGGAAAGCGCGTCGAGGTCGAGCTCGCCGCGGGGTTCTCCGGGAGGTTGCGGCGGTCCGGGGGCTCGAACTCGGGTCGATGGAGCGGGCGCTGCGGCCCGAATCGCGCCGCCTGCTCGGCCGTGAGATCGGCGATCGACCGCCGGACGGGGGCGCCGGCGGGGACAGGAATGGCCGGCGTCACGCGACGCTGCGCGGAGAGCGTCATCGGGCCCGAGACCGCTACGAGAGCGATGGCCAGAGCGGCGAGCCACGCCGGTCCGGGACGGACTCGACGGTTTGTATGTTTCCGGGCCTGCATGGCTCAACTCCTTTCTCGATCGCGTCGAGGAGAGGAAGAGGGGCGGCGGCGGCTCGCCGAGCGGAGACACCGATGTTCAATTGGTGAACTGTGGAGAGCATCATAACGCGTCAACGTGCCTCGAAGTCGCACGCGATGCGGCCGTCCCCCGGCCCGCCGTAGGGATGTAGCATTGCTGATCGTTCCGGTTACCGATGGCCGCCGGCCTCTCCTCGCCCCGGCATGGCACACGGCCGTGCTCGGCGCCATCCTCGTCGGAACGTATTTCGCCGGCGCCTGGCTCCAGTCGCGGGCCGGAGCGGGACCCGGAATCGCGCCCGACCACCGCGGAGCGCTCGGTGTTTATTTCGCCGCGATGGCCCTCGACTGGGCGCTCTTCTTCTTTGTCTGGAGGTTCACGAGCCGCAGCGGGACTCCGCTGCGCGAGCTGATCGGCGGCCGATGGTCGAGCGCGAAAGACGTGGCGGTCGACATCGCGATCGCAGTCCCCTTCTGGGTCCTGTGGACCTTCACGGCACGGCTCGTCCACCGGCTCGTCGGTCCCAGCGCGGCGAAGTCGATCGACGTCCTTCTTCCGCGGACGGTGCTCGAGGAGGCTGTCTGGATCCTCGTGTGCCTGACCGCCGGCTTCTGCGAAGAGGTGATTTTCCGCGGGTACCTCCAGAAACAGCTTCACGCATTGACAGGGAGCGCGGCGGCCGCCGTCGTTCTTCAGGCCGTCGCCTTCGGGATCGGACACGGGTATCAGGGCGTGAAGAACGTCGCGGTGATCGCGGTGCTCGGCCTGCTCTATGGACTGCTCGCGCTCTGGCGCCGGAGCACGCGTCCCGGGATGCTCGCGCACGCCTGGTCCGACGCCTACGGAGGGCTGCGAATGAGCTTTCTGTCGCGGCTCTTCTCCTAGGGCACTTTCAAGAGCCGCCCACCTGGGTCGGCGCCGCCGGAATGTCGACCGCGATGTTCCGCCAGCGGCCCTGACGGAATCTCGCGACGGAGAGCACCGCCCGCGTCGAATGGCCGAGCACGATCGCGAGCCAGATGTCCGCCGGATGCAGGCCGCGCGTCGCCTGCAGCGCGAAGCACATTCCGATGGGCACGAGGATCTGCGAAATGATGGAGATGTAGAGCGGGCTGCGGGTGTCTCCGGTGCCCTGAAGGCCGCCCGTGTAGCAGAGCGCCACGGTGACGAAGAGGCCCGACACGCTCAGGTAGCGCAGCAGCTCCCGGCCGATGGTCGTCACGAGCGGCTCGGTCATCCCGAAGACGCCCAGCAGAAGCTCGGGCACCGCGATGAACAGCACGCCGACGACGGCGGCGACGCCGAGGCCGAAGCGCGCGGCGACGGCCACGCCGCGGCTCGCCCGCTCCGGCTTTCCCGCGCCGAGATTCTGGCCCGCGATCGTCGCCGAAGCGCCGAGGAGGCCGACGGAGGTCCAGGTGATGAGGGAGAAGAGCTCGGTGTATCCGACGGCGAAGGCCGCCTGCGCGGCCGCGCTGTGCTCGAGAGATCCGATGAAGCGGAGGAGGAGGACGCCGGCGACGTTCATCGCGATGCCCTGGATGCCCGTCGGCAGCCCGAACCGGAAAAGGGACCGGATGATCCCGAAGTCGGGCTTCAAGTCCATCCCGCGGTGGAACTGGATGACGGAGCCCGGCTGAAAGGTCTTCCAGAGGCAGTAGACGGCGGCGATCGTGCTGCTCGCGATCGTCCCCAGCGCCGCGCCGAGGGTGCCGAACCGCGGGATCAGGATCACGTTGAACACGACGGTGAGGACGGTCATCGCCACGCCGAGCCGGAGCGGAGTGCGAGGATCGCCCGCGGCGCGGAACGCGCCCGTCACCATGAAGAAGAGCATCATCCCGATGATCCCGAGGAACATCGCGCGCAGAAATGGGAGCGCTTCGCGCTGGACCTCGGGCGCGGCGTGCACGATCTGGAGCAGCGCGGGCGCGGCGATATAGCCGACCACCGCCATGACCGCGGACATCCCGATCGCCGTCAGGAACGCCTGGTAGACGACGCGGTTGACCTTTTCCGGCTGGTCGGCGCCGGCGAAACGGGCGACGAGCACGGCCATGCCCGTAAAGAGCGAGTTGATGAAGACGATGACGACGATGACGATCTGCCAGCTCACGCCGATCGCGGCGTTCCCGGTGTACCCGACGTAATGGCCGACCATCGCGTGGTCGACGATCCCCTGAAGCCCCGCGATGACGTTCTGCAGCATCGTCGGCCAGGCGAGCTTCCAGACGGCGGCGCCGATCGGTCCTTCGACGATGGAGCGGTCGAAGCGCTGCGGGGGTTTTGCGCTCAACGGGCACTCCGGGCGCTCGCGGCCGTCCGAACGCGTTCGAGGAGCCGCGGACTGCCGATGCGCTCCGTCCACCCCTCGAACGCGGGCGCCGGTCCGCGCCAGGCGATCTCCTCGACGTTTCGGAAGAGCGGCGCGTCCGCGCGCAACGTCGCGAGGTTCTTGAAGAGGAGGGCGAGCTCGCGGCGGGGTCCGAGCACCTCCGGAGGAAACGACTCGATCGCGCCGTGCCGGTTGAGCAGCCGCGCGGCGGTCACCGCGCCGATCCCCGCGATCCCGGGGTAACCATCCGCGGCGTCGCCGACGAGAGCGAGATAGTCGGGAATCAGCGGAGGGTCCACTCCGAACTTCTCGCGGACTCCGGCCGCGTCGCGGATGCGGTTGCCGCGCCGGTCGACCTGCACGACGCGGTTGCCGCGCACGCACTGGGCGAGGTCCTTGTCCGGAGTCCAGATGCAGACTTTCTCGACGCGCTCGTCCTCCGACGCGATCCGCGCCGCGGAGGCGAGAGCGTCGTCGGCTTCGAGCTCCACCATCGGCCAGACGGCGACGCCCATCGCGGCAAGCGCTTCCTCCAGCGGATGGAACTGCGCCAGCAGAGCCCGGTCGACGCCGTCTCCCGTCTTGTATCCGGGCCACAAACGATTGCGAAAGGATTCAATGACGTGGTCCGTTGCCACGCCGAGGTAGACCGCGCCCTTCTCGAGCATCTCCATGACCGTGGTGAGCACGCCGGAAACGGCGCCGAACGGCCGGTCCTCCCGTTTCTCCGCGTCCTCGCCGGGTTTCGCCGGGATCCGCCGCAATCCGTAGAAGTGCCGGAAGAGCTCGTAGGTTCCGTCGACGAGGTGGACCATGGCACGGCCTGCGCCCGTCGCGGGGAGACTTGGAGCCGGAGTCACAGGCGGTTGATGTCGCGCGTTTCGAGGACGGCGGCGGAATATCCGCTCCGAGCGACGGCGAGCATCGCACGGCCGACCTGTTCGGTCGTCGTGACAGCGTTCGGGAAAACCCGTTCGAGCAGCGGGAGAAGAGGCCGCATGAGCGCGTAGAAGAGGCGATACCACCGAGTCTTCGAGCGGACACCGTGCAGCGGGACGATCGCGCCCGGACGGAAGAGGTAGACCGCGCGAAATGGGAGTCTCCGAAGCGCGTTTTCCGTGCGGCCCTTCACGCGTGCCCACATCGAGTGACCCTTTTCGGTGGAGTCCGTGCCCGCCCCGGACACGTAGACGAAAGTCATCTCCGGATTGAGGCGCACGAGCGCGCGCGCAGCCGACAGTGTCAGGTCATGCGTGACGCGGGTGTACTCCGTTTCAGAGAGGCCGAGAGAAGAGACGCCCAGGCAGAAGAAGCACGCGTCGAAACCGGAGAGGTCCTTTTCGACGGAGGAGAGGTCCATGAGGTCGGGAAGTACGATCTCCCGGAATTTCGGCGCCACGACTCCCGTCGAGCCGCGTCCGACGGCGGCGACGCGATCGACCGCGGGGTCGAGCAGACACTCCCTGAGCACGCCCTGCCCGACCATGCCGGTGGCGCCGAAGATCAGGACTCTCATCCGCGCGGCCGCTCGGCGAGACGCCAGAATCGCTTCTCGTCGAGGAGCGTGATGCGGTGTCCCTTCTCGCGCAGCCGCTTGATCTCGAGCAGCTTGCGGCCTCCCTCGCGGCCGGCGGCCTGCAGCGGGTTGGGCTTCCCGCGGACGACGACGTTCGTCCGCGCGGACGGAGAGCCGTGCACGATCGCTCCCGCCCGGCGAGCGGCCCGCGCCGCTTCGCTGCGGCGTCTGGTGAGGATCCCCGTGAATGCGAGGTGGACTCCTTCCAGGCTGCGCAGCGCGCCGGCGACGAGGGCGGCGCGCCGGTGGCGCAGGGCCTGGATCAGCTCGTCGGCGCTCTCGTAGCGCTTCCGCCTCTCGCCGATGCAGCGGTACACGATTTCCTTCAGGTGGTCCGAGCAGGGAAGACTGCGGATCTCTCCGGTCCGGATGCGTGCGCGGGCGTCCCCCTTCACGAGCATGCCGAGCAGCTGGCCGACCTGGTAGACGTCGTCCCGCGCCTGCCACTTGGGAGCGGCTCCCGCGATGATCTCGAGGGGAGCGGTCAGCCGGTTCAAGGTGCGGGTCCGGATGCCGCGCCCATCCCGCTGATGACGCACGATTCCGAAGTCCCCGAGCTTCAGCGTCCGGTCGTCGCAGACGAAGACGGTTCATCGGCGTCAGGTCGCGGTGGAGCATCTGGCCGCGATGGAGCTTGCGGAGCACTTCGAGGATCCCCGCAATCT
>DASQJK010000080.1:0-13140 GCA_035631095.1 Thermoanaerobaculia bacterium | reverse complement strand
GCCGCCCGCCGGCTGCGTAGCGCCACTCGTGTAAGCGTCTCCCGAGGTGCCGGAGGCTCCCGTCGTGCCCGTCCCGGCCGTGCTTCCGGAGGCTCCCGTCGTTGCCGAACCGGTTGCCGCCGCCGTACCCGCGCCGGTGACGCCCGCACCGGTGCTTCCGGTGCCGGTCGTGCCGCTCGTGCTGCCGAACGTGCTGCCGGACCCGCTGGTGCCGGTCCCGGTCGTTCCCGTCGTTCCCGTCGTTCCCGTCGTCCCCGTGGCGCCGGTCGTCCCCGTGCCCGTTCCCGTCTGCGGGTTTCCGGTGCTGCTCTGATAGGACGTCGAGCCTGTGCCCCTGCCCGTCGCCGTCGATCCGGTTCCGGTCTGGCCCGGGCGCGTCGCGCTCGTCGAACCCGTCGCGCCGGAGCCCGTGGTCGCCGTGGACCCGGTCGACCCCGTCGAGCCGGTGGAGCCCGTCTGGGCCTGAAGCATCGCGCAGCCGAACGTGACCGCAAAGGCCACGGCTCCGGCAGTCTTCAAGTTCTTCATGATCCGTCTCCCTGGAAAAGAAAGGTTTTCACTTCGAACCGGGGGTCCGCCTTCCTCGGCGGGGCGGTTCTATCTCGCGGAAGCGCAAGAAGCGGGCCGATTCGACGCGGCCCGACAGCGGCTTGCCCCCCTCACCCTTCCTCTCCCCTCGCTGTCGCGGGTGGAGAGGGGAGGGGCGAGCCCGCTCGCCTCCTTCCTTCGGCACGTCGACGAGTTCGCTGGAGGCGAGCGGGTACGATTATTGGCGTGGTACCGGAGGAGGGAGTCGAACCCTCATACCCTTGCGGGCGGGGGATTTTGAGTCCCCTGTGTCTGCCATTCCACCACTCCGGCGGAGGAGAAACATCGTACCCGACCGGGGTCGAATCTCTTCCCTTGCGTTTAAGCCTTTTCGCTTCAGCGTTTTCGCGGATCGCCCGGCTCGGGCAGCCGGAAAAGCCCCATAAACATTGGCTTTTTTGGCCTTTTTGCCCTATAGTTGTCGGTTCTGCAAGCTTCGGTTTTACTTAACTAGGAGGACCCGTGAGTTTCAGAGTCGGAGAGAAGGTGGTTTATCCCAACCACGGGGTTTCGGTGGTTGAGAAGATCGGTGAAGGCTTCGTGAGCACGGCCCCCGTCCCGCCTCGCAGCTTCTATCACCTCCGTCTGCTTTCGAACAATTCCAAGGTGATGGTGCCCATCGGGAACACGGATCTGATCGGTCTTCGCCGGCTGACGCAGCGCAAGGACATCACAGGCCTCATGAAGCGCCTCGCCGACAGCCGGTTCTCGGCTTCCGGCGACTGGAAGGGTCGGTACAAGCAGAATCTGGACAAGATGAAGAGCGGACGGCTGCATGACATCGCGGACGTTTTGAAGACGCTGAACTTCATCAGCTCCCGCAAGACTCTCTCGTTTCGCGAGAAGAAGATGTACGAGCGGGCGAAGTACCTGATCGTCTCCGAGATTGCGGTGATCAACGGACTGGACGAGCAGGAAGTCGAGCGGCAGGTGGATCGCGCGTTGACGAAATCGGCGCAGGCAAAAGCCGCCCACTGAAGCCGTCCGCGGGCGAATGGCCCGAGGTCTAATATAGGCGCCGTGAGGAAGTCCCTCATGGCGCTTTTTCTTTCTGGCGCCGCGCTCGCGCTAGGCGCGGACGTGGTGAGCGACGGCATCCGGGCGGACCTCGCTCGGGAGCGCCGCCGGCTCACCACGGACAGCCGGGCTCTGGCCGATACGACGCGCCGGCTCGAGGCGGCCGCGTCCGAGCTCGCTTCGGCCGCTCGCTCGGTGTCGGAAGCGGCATCGAGAACCGACGTCGGAGTGGAGGAGGTCGCCAGGCGGGAAGATCTCCTGTCGGCTTCGGAGCAGGAGGTCCGGTCGCTTCTCGACCGCCGGCGGATCCTGGCCGAGCGCGTGATCGAGCGGCGCCGTTCCATCGCACTTCTGGAAGCGGATCTCCTGACAAAGAAGCCGCCGGACGGGTTGACGGGCCGCTGGTCCGTCCTGCTCGAACCGGGCGAGCAGAAGGGCGTTTTCCGGATCCGCCTCGACGGGACGATCGTGGCGGGGGAGTACATGCTCGAAGGCGGCGACACCGGGTCGCTGCGGGGAACGCTCGTCAACGGGCGGCTGCGTGTCGAGCGCGTCGATTCGAAGAAGGGCTTCTCGACGGTGTACTTCGGCTCTCTCGCGCGGGACGGCCAGTCGATCGCCGGGACCTGGGAAGCGACGACGTTCGGCACGGGCGGGCCCGGCTCGGGGCGCTGGAGAGCCGTGCGGGACGAATCGGGCGGAGAGGAGTCGCCGTGAACGACGACGCGAAGAAGAGCGTCCCGGCGCGGCGTGTCCGGTGGGCTTCGGCGCTGCCGGCCCTGTTTGCCGGGGCGCTGCTCGGGTTCATCGCAGGCTATTTCGCCGGTGGAGGGGGCCGGCCTGCCGGCTCTCCCGCGGCGGGGAAAAGCGCCGCGGGAACACCCGCGGGAGATCGCATCGCTGCGCTTCAGGACGAGCTGGGGCGGGACCCGGAGAACCCCAAGCTGTGGGCCGCGCTCGGCAACGCCTGGTACGACCGCGAAGACTGGGACCACGCGGTCGAGGCCTACCGGAAGGCGCTGCGCAAGGCCCCGAAGGACGCGAACGTGCTCTCCGACCTCGGCGCGGCATATCGGAACCAGGGCGACTTCCGGCAGGCGATCGCGTCGTTCGAAAAGGCCCGCGCCGCGGACTCCGAGCACTGGCAGGCTCTGCTCAACCTGGTACTGATCAACGCGTTCGACGTCCGGGATGCCGCGGCGGCGCAGCGCCATCTGGATGAGCTCAAGCGGCGGTATCCCGAGATCCCGAACACCGACCGGATCCAGGAGCAGATCTCGCGCTTGCGAGCCGGCTGACAGTTGCCATGGGCCGCGTTGCCATCTTCCTCTTTCTTCTCTTTGCTTTCCTCGTGGTGCTGCGCCTTCTCCGCGTCTTCCTGGCGCCCTATCTGACGGGTCCCCGGCCGCGTCACACCGTGGAGGGGGAGATGGTCCGGGATCCCGTCTGCGGAACGTGGGTCGACCGCCGGCTCGCGCTCGCCGGGAGACGCGGCGAAGAATGGGTTCCCGTCTGCTCGGAAAAGTGCCGGCAGTCGCTGGAGTCCGCGTGAGCGACCTGTTCGACCTCGACCGGCTTCGCAAGGCGCCGGAGGGCCCTCCGCCGGCCGATACTCCGCTCGCCGACCGCATGCGGCCGAGGTCGCTCGACGAAGTCGAGGGGCCCGAGGAAGTCGTCGGTTCCAACGGGTTCCTGCGGCGCGCTCTCGCCGAGGATCGCATTCCGTCTCTCATTTTCTGGGGACCTCCCGGCGTCGGGAAGACGACTCTCGCGCGGCTGATCGCCGCCCAGACCTCGTCCGTGTTTCTCTCCTACTCGGCCGTGGCAACGGGCGTGAAGGAGATGCGCGAGGTCCTCGAAGGCGCGCGCAAGCGTCGCGCCGCCACCGGCGAGCGCACGATCCTCTTCCTCGACGAGATCCACCGCTTCAACCGCGCCCAGCAGGACGTGTTCCTTCCCTACATCGAGTCGGGCGAGGTCGTGCTGATCGGCGCCACGACCGAGAACCCGTCCTTCGAGCTCAACGGAGCTCTGCTTTCCCGCTGCAAGGTGGTGGTGCTCGATCCTCTGGCGCCGGAGGCGATCGCCCGCATAGCGCGCCGCGCGCTGCGGGACATCTCCCGCGGTCTCGGCGCGCGAGACTTCAAGCTCGACGACGAGGCGCTCTCTTTCATCGCTCAGACCGCGGGAGGCGACGCCCGCCGCGCCCTCAACCTGCTCGAGGCGGCGGCCGCGGACGCGGAAGCGGGAAAGACGAAGCGGATCGAGGTCTCCCGCCTGCGGGAGCTCCTTCAGCGCAAGGTTCTGCTCTACGACAAGGCGGGCGAGGAGCACTACAACCTCATCTCGGCCCTGCACAAGTCGATGCGCGAATCCGATCCCGACGCCACGATCTACTGGCTCGTGCGCATGCTGGAGGCCGGGGAAGAGCCGCTCTACCTGGCGCGCCGCATCGTCCGTTTCGCGAGCGAGGACGTTGGCCTCGCCGATCCCCGCGCGCTGCGCGTGGCGCTCGACGCGAAGGAGGCGTTCGAGCTCCTCGGTCTTCCGGAGGGCTCTCTCGCGCTCGCTCAGGCCGCCGTCTATTGCGCGATGGCTCCCAAGTCGAACGCCCTCTACGAAGCCGAGTCGGAAGCCAAGACCGACGTCGCGGAAAAGCCCGCGGAGCCGGTGCCCGCCGTGATTCGCAATGCCGTGACCCGGCTGATGAAGGACGTGGGTTATGGACGCGGATACCGATATGCGCACGCGGAGCCCGAGGGCGTCGGCGGGATCGAGTGCCTCCCCGAGTCGCTCAAGGGGCGCAGGTACTACCGGCCGCGGGCCTCGGGCGAAGAGGCGGAGCTCGCAAGGCGCCTCGAAGTCATCATGAAGAAGCGGCAGGACAAGTGGGCGAGAGAAGAAGGCGCGAACGAGGAAGTCCGCCGGAAGCGCAAGGCGGCGAAAGACAAGGAGAGAGAGTCGTCGCCCTGAAGGCGCGCGGCATTCGAGTCGCTCAAGTTTTCTCGCCGCTGTAGTTCGGGGCTTCCTTCGTGATGATGACGTCGTGGGCGTGCGATTCCTTCAGGCCCGCCGACGTGATGCGGATCATGTTGGATTTCGTCCGAAGGTCCTCGATCGTCGGGCACCCAGCGAGGCCCATACCGCTCCGGATGCCTCCCGTGAGCTGGTGGATGAGCGCTTCGACGCTGCCCTTGTAGGGAACCATTCCCTCGATCCCCTCCGGCACCAGCTTCGAGAGCGGCCCTCCGAAGCCGTTGACGGCGGGCGCGGACGGCGCCTCCGTTTCGACCGACTCCTGGAAATAGCGGTCCGACGACCCGGCCTTCATGGCGCCGAGGGAGCCCATTCCCCGGTACGCCTTGAACGTGCGTCCCTGGTACAGGATCGTCTCTCCCGGAGACTCTTCCGTTCCCGCGAGAAGCGAGCCCACCATCACGAGCTGCGCGCCCGCCGCGATCGCTTTGGTGATGTCGCCGGAGAACTTGATCCCGCCGTCTGCGATTAGCGGGACGCGGGTGCCGGCGAGCGCCCGCGAAACTTCGCGGATCGCGTGGATCTGGGGAACGCCGGCGCCGGTGACGACACGTGTCGTGCAGATGGAGCCCGGGCCGATCCCGACCTTCACGGCGTCGGCCCCCCGGCGGACGAGATCGCGCCCGCCCTCCTCCGTCGCCACGTTTCCGGCGACGACGGGGGTCGAGGGGAGCCTGCGTTTGAGGAGCTGGAGCGCGTCGAGAACCCCCTGGCTGTGGCCGTGCGAGGAGTCGAGCACCAGCACGTCCACTTTGGCGCGCACGAGCTCGCGCGCCCGGTCGATCAGGTCCCGGGAGACGCCGACCGCGGCGCCGACCCGCAGCCGCCCGAGGCGGTCCTTGGCCGCGTTCGGGTACTTGATCGCCTTCTGGATGTCCTTGACGGTGATGAGCCCCTTGAGATTGCCGGCCCGGTCCACGACGAGGAGTTTCTCGATCCGGTGCTCGTGGAGCAGCTCTTTGGCCTGCTCGAGCGTCGTTCCCACCGGCGTCGTGATGAGGTGGTCCTTCGTCATCCGGGTCGAGATCGGCTGATCGAGCTTCGTCTCGAAGCGCAGGTCGCGGTTCGTCAGGATCCCGACGAGTTTGCCGTTGTCGTCGACGACCGGGACCCCGGAGATCTTGTAGCGGGACATGACAGCGAGTGCCTCGGAGATCCGCTGCTCGGGCCGGCAGGTCACCGGGTCGACGATCATCCCCGACTCGGACCGCTTCACCTTGTCGACCTCCGCAGCCTGAGACTCGATCGAGAGGTTCTTGTGGATCACTCCGAGGCCGCCCTGCTGCGCCATCGCGATCGCCAGACGCGACTCGGTCACCGTGTCCATCGCGGCCGAGATGATCGGGATGTTGAGCCCGATCGAGGAAGTCAGGCTCGTCGAGAGGTCGACTTCCCGGGGATGGACGCGCGAATGGGCGGGAAGAAGAAGGACGTCGTCGAACGTGAGCGCGAGAGGGATCTCGCGATTCGAAAGCGCCCGGCGGCCGCCTCTCGGCCGGGCGGTCTTTCGCACCGCCATCAGGCCTCCGCCTCCGCCTCGGGGGACGGCCCCGCGGCCGTGCGTTTCGGCTTCGAGGTCGAGCCGCCGCCGCCCCCGCCGACCGGGCCGCCTTCCGCGCCGTGGCACTTCTTGTACTTCTTGCCGGATCCGCAGGGGCAGGGATCGTTGCGCCCCACCTTGGCGCCCTGGCGATGGACCGTCTCCACCTTTGCGTCCTGCCCGCCGGACGCCGCGGCCCCATACGAGTAATTGACGTTCGCCGGCGCGCGCCGGGAGGGAAGCGCGGCGGGCTCGCGGCGCGGCTCGTCCGCTCCGGAGATCTCGCCGCTCGCCTCGCGCACGACCGGCTGGAGGCGGTAGAGGTACTGGACGATCTGGTCCTCGATCCGCTCCTTCATCACGGTGAAGAGCTCGAAGGACTCCTTTTTGTACTCGACGAGCGGGTCCCGCTGGCCGTAGCCGCGAAGCCCGATCCCCTCTTTGAGGTGGTCGATGGCGAGGAGGTGGTCCTTCCACTGCTGGTCGACCACCTGGAGCATCACGAACTTCTCGTGGAGCTTCATGGTCTCCGCGCCGAGCAGCGCGTCCTTCGCGTCGTAGCGGCGGGTGAGCTCCTCGGAAATGAGGTCCCGGACCTCCTCGCGCGACTTGCCGGCAAAGTCCGGCGCGTCGAGCCCGAAGTACTCCTTGAGGTCCATGGCGAAGCCGGAGAGGTCCCATTCGTCGGGTCCCTTCTCCGGGTCGAGGTGCCGCCCCATGGACGACTCCAGGATCGTATCGGCGAGGCGGAGCACGTCCTCCTTGCCCTGGTTGCCCTTCAGAATGTCCAGCCGGAGCTTGTAGATCTCCTCGCGCTGGCGATTCATGACGTCGTCGTACTCGAGGAGGTGCTTGCGGGTCTCGAAGTTGCGGCCTTCGACCTGCTTCTGCGCGCGTTCGATGGCGCGAGACACCATCCCGTGCTCGATCGGGACGCCCTCCTCCATGCCGAGCTTGCGCATGAGGTTCTGCAAGCGGTCCGAGCCGAAGATCCGCATCAGGTCGTCTTCGAGGGAGAGATAGAAGCGCGAGGCGCCCGGATCGCCCTGCCGTCCGCTTCGCCCGCGCAGCTGGTTGTCCACGCGGCGGGACTCGTGCCGCTCCGTTCCCACGATGAAGAGGCCGCCTTCGGCGAGGACCTTCTCCTTGTCCTTCGCGGCCTGCGCGCGCAGGTCCGCGAGCTTCTTCTGGAACTGCTCTTCGTCCTGAGTCTCGGCGCGCTGCTGGTCCGCCATCGCGTCGGGGTTGCCTCCGAGCACGATGTCGGTGCCGCGGCCGGCCATGTTGGTCGCGATCGTGACCGAGCCCGGCCGCCCCGCCTGCGCGACGATCTCGGCTTCCTTCTCGTGGAACTTGGCGTTGAGCACCACGTGAGGCACCTTGCGCGCCTTCAGGAGGTTCGAGAGCCGTTCCGACTTCTCGATCGAGACCGTGCCTACGAGGACGGGCTGCCCCCGATCCCGCAGCTGCACGATCTCGTCGGCCACCGCCTCGTACTTCTCGCGCTCCGATGCGTACACGACGTCCTGGTGGTCGGTGCGGATCATCGGGCGGTTCGTCGGGATGACGACGACGTCGAGCTTGTAGATCTGGTGGAACTCCGAGGCCTCGGTGTCCGCCGTGCCGGTCATTCCGGCCAGCTTCTCGTACAGGCGGAAGTAGTTCTGGAGCGTGATCGTCGCGAGCGTCTGGTTCTCCCGCTCGATCTTGACGTTCTCCTTCGCCTCGACCGCCTGGTGGAGGCCGTCGGACCACCGGCGGCCGGGGAGCACGCGGCCGGTGAACTCGTCGACGATCAGCACCTGGCCGTCGCGGATCATGTAGTCGACGTCGCGCTTGTAGAGCGCGTGGGCCCGCAGCGCCTGCTCGATTCCGTGGAGGAGGTCGATGTTCTTGACGTCGTAGAGATTGTCGACACGGATCAGCTTCTCCGCCTTCGCGACGCCCTCTTCCGTGAGCACCGCGGTGCGGGACTTCTCGTCGACGAGGTAGTCGCCCGTCGTCGTCTTGTTGCCGTGCTTGTCCGTTTCCTCCTTGCCCTTGACCAGGGAAGGGATCACGCGATTGCACTTGTAATAGACGTCCGTGTTCTCTTCCGACGGGCCCGAGATGATGAGGGGAGTCCGCGCCTCGTCGATCAGGATCGAGTCGACTTCGTCGACGATCGCGTAGACGTGGCCCCGCTGGACCATCGCCTCGAGCTCGAACTTCATGTTGTCGCGGAGGTAGTCGAAGCCGAACTCGTTGTTCGTGCCGTACGTGACGTCGCACGCGTACGCGGCCTGGCGCTCGTCGTCGAGGAGGCTGTTCTGGATGCAGCCGACGGTGAGCCCCAGGAACTTGTAGATGCGACCCATCCAGTCCGCGTCGCGCCGCGCCAGATAGTCGTTGACGGTGACGACGTGCACGCCTCGCGCCGGCAGGGCGTTCAGATAAACGGGCATCGTCGCGACGAGCGTCTTTCCCTCGCCCGTCTTCATCTCCGAGATCTTGCCCTGGTGAAGGACCATGCCCCCGATCAACTGCACGTCGAACGGGCGCATCCCGAGGGTCCGGACGGACGCCTCGCGCGCGACCGCGAACGCTTCTTCGAGGAGCTCGTCCAGGATGGCCGCGCGCGCTTCCTTCAGCTCCTTCTCGTCCGCGTCGGCGACCTTCTCCATGGCCGCGGCGATGCGGGAGCGGAACTCCGCCGTTTTCCCGCGGAGCTCGTCGTCGGAGAGCGCCTGCATGACGGGCTCGAGCGCGTTGATGCGCGCGACTCGGGGCAGGAGCTTCTTGATGTCCCGCTCGTGCTGGGTGCCGAATACCTTGGCGAGGACGCGATCGATCATATTTGGAGCGAGAACCCTCCGGAGACGCAGTTTATTCGCATTGGAGGGGAGGGACCGCCGCGGCGGCTTACAGCTGTCGGCGGTCTGGGGTTTGGGGTCGGGGGTTCGGAGTCGTCGCGTTTGCCGTCAGAGCGGTGGATTCGACACTCCCGCCCCTGACCCCTGACTCCCGACTCGCCGCGCTACTTCGAGCCCAGTATGAACTCGAGCGGATTGAGGAGCCGATCGCCCTGCCGGACCTCGTAGTGCAGGTGGGGTCCCGTCGAGCGGCCCGTCGAGCCGACCAGCCCGACGCGGTCGCCGCGCCGGACCTTCTGGCCCGCATGGACGAGAACGGCGTCGAGATGGCCGTAGACCGTCCGATATCCCATGCCGTGGTCGATCTCGACCGCGTTGCCGTAGTCGCCGGCCCAGCCGCTCTTCAGGACGATGCCCGTCGCCGTCGCGAGCACGGGCTCGTGCCGCCTCGTCGAGATGTCGAGACCCGGATGGAATGCGCCTGCGCCGGTGATCGGATCCCGGCGCGCCCCGAATCCGGAGTTCAGGAGCCCACGCACCGGCGCGACGCTCGGCGTCGAGGAGACGACCTCCTCCCGGCGCGCAAACTGCGTCTCGACGGCGTTCAAGCGCGAGCTCAGGAACGCGCTTCGCCGGTCGAAGTCCGTGCCGGTGCCCTCGGTCACGAGCGGACCCCCCGCTCCCGTGCGGCCCGACTCGGAGAGCCCCGCGACGATGGCGAGGCGCCTCGTGCGCGTTTCGAAATCGGAGAGCTGGCGGGAAAGACCCTGGAGGCGGCCCGTGAGCGCGGCCGCCGACGTCTTCAGGCGAGCGTTGTCGGCGAGAAGCTGCCGGTACTGCCCGTCGCGCCGCGTCGAAGAGAGAAAAGCCCAGCCGAAGGCGAGGGCGGCGATGACGACGGCCGCGGAGGTGCCCGCCGCGAGTCCCAGGAGACGCGAAGAAACCGTGATCTTCCGGAATCTGGCCTTCGCATGTGGAACGAAGATGATGGTGTTGTACTTCAGGGGGCATCCTCCTCGGTCCGGGGAACTTGGAGAGAGCCGATGCTCTGCCTGGCTTCGTTTGGTTAACTCGATCGTATGGGCGCCAGCGCGAACCTGTCAACCTGACCCGCATCCTGTCCCGCATCCTGTCCGAACGACCGGTTGCGGTACCCGATGGCTTCGGCAAGGTGCTCGCGCGTCACGATTTCCGACCCGGCGAGATCGGCGATCGTGCGGGCGACACGCAGCGATCGGTGCGCCGCTCGCACCGAAAGTCGCATTCGATCGACGGCGGCGCCGAGCAGCGCGCGAGCGGCGGGATCGAGCGGGAGGAATCGCTCGAAGTCGCGGGCGGCGAGATCCGCGTTTCGAAACGCCGGCCGCGCGGGGAAACGGTCCGCGGCGATGCGCCTCGCGGTTTCGACGCGCAGCCGGATCGCCGCCGACGGCTCGCTCGCGCCGGACCGCTCCAGGTCCGCCCACGGCACGGCGGGAACGGCGACGTGCAGGTCGATGCGGTCGAGCAGAGGCCCCGAGATGCGACGCGCGTAGCGAACGCGCTCCGCCTCCGAGCAGCGGCACGTCCGCCTCGGGTCTCCCGCGAAGCCGCAGGGACACGGGTTCATGGCCGCGACGAGCAGAAAGTCGCTCGGAAAAACGCACGCTCCTCCGACGCGAACGATCGCGACCCGCCGTTCCTCGAGCGGCTGGCGGATCCCTTCGAGCACGTCACGGCGGAACTCGGGGAGCTCGTCCAAGAAGAGGACTCCGCGATGCGCGAGCGAGATCTCGCCGGGACCGGGGCGAGTGCCGCCGCCGATCAACCCCGGCGCGGAGATCCCGTTGTGCGGCGCACGGAAGGGCGGATGGACGATCAGCCCCGATCCCCCGGGGAGCGTCCCCGCGATCGAGTGCACCTTCGTCACCTCGATCGACTCGGCGCGGGTGAGTGGCGGGAGGATCGTGGGGAGGCGGCGCGCGAGCATGGTCTTGCCGCTCCCTGGCGACCCAGTCAGGAGCACGTGGTGCCCGCCAGCCGCGGCGATCTCCATCGCGCGCCGCGCCACCGACTGGCCGTGGACGTCCGAGAAATCCCCGGGCCCCTGGCCTTCGGGGAGAGCAGGGCGCCGGCGCGAAGGCCGGCCCGGGGGAATCGGCGCTTCGCCCGAGAGATGCCGGACCGTCGCCGTGAGGCTCCCGACGGGAATCACCCGGATGCCCTCGACCGCGGCGGCCTCGCTCGCGTTGCCCTCCGGCAGGAAGAGCTCTTCGAAACCGGCGTCGCGCGCCGCGATGGCGAGGCACAACGCGCCGCGCGTGGGACGGACCTCTCCGTTCAGCCCGAGCTCTCCCACGAACACCCGCCGCGTCCGTGCCGGAGGAAACAGGCCGACCAGCTCCAGGAATGCCACGGCCAGCGGAAGGTCGAGGGCGGCGCCCGCCTTGCGGAACGCCGCGGGCGCGAGATTCACCGTGATGCAGCCGCGCGCGAAGGGGAAGCCGCCGTTGCGAAGCGCGGCGCGAACCCTCTCGCGCGCCTCACGAACTCCCGCGTCCGGAAGACCGACCATGGTGAAGGACGGAAGACCCTGTGCGAGATCGACCTCGATGTCCAGAATGCGCGCGTCGATTCCGACGGTCGTCGCCGAGTGGATGCGGACCAGCATGTGTGCTCCTCGAGGACCGAGGAGACGCCGGCGGAGAGCCGGTGAGGACCCGCGGAGCTTACACCCGGAAAGGAGCTAGCTCGGCAGCCGAAGCTTGTCGCCGGGCTTGATCGAGCTCTTGGCGGAGAGGCGGTTGACGTCCCTCAGCCTTTCGACGGTCGTCCCGTTGCGGACGGCGATACGGTAGAGAGTGTCGCCCCCGCGGACCCGGTAGCTCCGGACGGCCGTCGTTTCCCGTGCGGCCGCTTTCTTCTCGGCTCGCGCGCCTTTGGCGCTCTTCCGGCCGTGCCTGGAATTGGAAGCGACGGCGACCGGAGCCTCGGGCTTCGGAATCACGAGGGCCTGCCCTTTATGGAGCTTCGTCTTGGAAGAAAGAGAATTCGCGGACGCGATGTCTTCGACAGGAAGCCGATACCGGCGCGCGACGGACGCGAGAGTCTCACCGCGCCGCGCGACGTGCCGGCGGTACTGCGGCGGGCGAGCCGTGGGCGCCGCCGAGTACGCGGCCCGCACCGCTTCGACGGCGCCGTTGGGCACCTTGAGAACGTATCCGTCCGGAAGGCGCGGCGTGACTTCCGTCCGCAGCTCCGGGTTCAACCTCTGGAGCTCGTCGAAGCTCACCGATTCCCCTGCGGAAAGGTGGCGCAGCCGGACGGGCCGGTCGAGGACCACCGTCTCGTACTCGAGGGGCTTCTCGTAATCGACCGTGAAGCCGTAATGGGCGGGGTTCTTCGAAATGAGGGTCGCCGCGATCACGGCGGGGACGTAGTTCTGCGTCTGCGGTTTCAGCACGCCGGTCGCGGCGAGCTGCCAGAAGTCCGTCAACCCCGTCTTCTCCATCGCCCGAAGCACCCGCCCTTCCCCGGCGTTGTAGGCGGCGAGGGCGAGGTACCAGTCCTTGAAGATCTCGTGGAGGTAGGCGAGGTGCCGGGCGGCGGCGCGGGTCGCCTTCTCCGGGTCGCTCCGCTCGTCGATGACGGCGTTCGACGTCAGGCCGTATTGCCTTCCGGTCTTCGGCATGAATTGCCAGATGCCGTGAGCGGTCGCCCGGGAGTGCGCGTGAGGGATGAAAGAGGACTCGATCAACGCCACCTGGGCCAGGTCGCGGGGGATCCCCGCCTCGGCAAACACCTTCCGGATCATGGGCATGTAGCGCCCCGACCGGGCGAGGCCGCGGCTGATGATGTCGTGCAGGTCGTGCTGAAACGTCGCCAGGATCTTGAGCACGCCCTCGTTGACCACGATCGGCAGGTCGTAGGTGACCCCGGCCGTGTCGGACGCGATGGCGGAAGCGGCTTCCGAGATCGCCTCCTGTGTCGTTTCGATCGGCGTCTCGATCTTCTGGAGCTCGGGGGAGACGTGGCTCTCGGCCGTGGCCGAATCCTCGGCCGGGGCGGCGAGCGCCTCGTACCGGAGGACTCCCTCGTACAGGTCCATCGAGAAGGCGGCGATCTCGG
>DASQJK010000079.1:0-7538 GCA_035631095.1 Thermoanaerobaculia bacterium | reverse complement strand
CTCAAAAAAAACAAAGCCGCCTCCGCCACGTTTGAAAAATTTCCGCCCGGCGCCCGCAGGGAATACATCGAGTGGATCACCGACGCGAAGCAGGACGCGACCCGCAAGAAACGCCTCGACACGACGATCGAGTGGCTGGCGGAGGGCAAGCGCCGGAACTGGAAGTACGAGAACTGCTGAGTTCGGTGGAGGGGTCTGCTTTGTCATGCTGAGGAGCGCCGCGACGAAGGACCTGCCCTCTGACTCACGCGGGAGCCCGGAGAGCACTGCAGTTTCAGGGCGGGTCCTTCGCTTCGCTCAGGATGACAAGGGAAAGCAGCAGCCCCGGCCGCTGGGTACGATGGTTGCGGGCGGCCGCAAGGGCCGCCCCTACACACCACACTGAGAGCCCGGGGCGCGGGGTCCAGCGGAGGGAGCCTCTCGGAGGTCGCACACCACTCTCGGGCTGAGGCTCTACTGCGGCTGCGACCTCCGAGCGGAGCGGCGGCCAGGTTTGGTCTCCTGAGGGTGGGCCGCCGCGTCTCCCGGAGTCGGACCCCGCGTCACGGGCGGCTCGAAGGGTCACGGCCGGCTCGTCAGCGCGGAGTCGGACCCCGCGTCACGCGGCTCGACGAGAGGGTGTCTAGATCCGCGGAATTTGCGCCGTCGAGAGAAGCCGGTCCAGCCACATGTTCGTGAGCTTCTCGGAGACCGTGTTCTGGCGCAGGCGGGCGGCCAGGTTTTCCCAGTCCATTTCGTCCAGCAGCTGGTCCTGGTTCATGCAGGAGAAGACGATCTCTTTTTCCCGGCCCGTGGCGGGGTCGACGTGCTTCTGGAGGCACTGCGCGCAGACTTCTTTCATCATGCACTGCATCGGGGAGTTGATCGACCCGATGCCGACGTGGCCCGGCTTGAGATACGGAGCCAGCACCGTGTGGCGCGCCTTCGCCACCGCCGCCATCATGCGGTCGGAACCGATGACGATGATGCGGTCGGCTTCGGAGAGCGCGATCGGGGGCGGTCCGAGCTTGCCCGCCGCGTAGGCGAGCATCGACTCGATGATGTTGCCGACGAACTCCCGGTCGGCGGGGCGCTGCGCCGGGATGTTGCGGCCCCGGTCGACGGACAGGACGAGGACGTCGGCCGCGGCCTCGATCTCCTCGCGCTTGTAGAAGTCGTCCGCGTTCTTGTAGCCGGCGAAGTACAGCACCCGGTTGCCGAGCTCCCGCGCCTTTTTTCCGATCGAGAAGAGCACGGCGTTGCCTAGGCCGCCGCCGCAGAGGAGAACGGTCCCGCCTTTCGGCAGCTCCGTTGCGGCGCCGGTCGGCCCCATCGCGAGCACCGGCTCTCCGGGACGAAGAGCGCTGCAGAGGCGCGATGACCCGCCGAGCTCGAGCGCGATCATGGAGAGAAGGCCGCGCTCGCGGTCCACCCACGCTCCCGTCAGGGCGAGCGGCTCGATCAGCAGGGGAGCGCCGCCGGCGACCGGTGCGTGGGCTTCCAGGTTCTGGAGGCGGAAGAACTGGCCCGGCTGAAAATTGGCGGCCGCTGCCGGCGCCCGCACCACCACTTCGACGATCGTGGGCGTGAGCCGGCGGACTTCGGCGACCCGCGCGGTCAGCAGATCGTCCATGCGTTCGCGGAATCCGTTCCACTCCGAGACGGGCGCGACCTCGCCGATTTGGCCCGGAGCTGGCCCGCCCAGCGCGTCGGTGATGGGCCGGTAGCCCTTCTTGGCGCTCGCCATCGCCTTCACCACGTTCCCGTTGAACGCCGGGTGGTTGTCTCCGAAGAAGCTCACGAGCTTTCCGCCGCGGTTGTAGCCGGTGAAGAAGGCGCCCTGGTCGTCCGACGCGGCCGGCTCGAGGACCCAGCCGCCGGCTCCGTCAGGCGCCGCGCGGTGGGGGAGAAAGAATCGCCGCCGCTCGTCCATGCGGAAGGAGCCCGGCCACTCTTTTTCGTAGGTGATGTTCGGGGTCGTTCCGGCGGCGACGAGGCACGACCGCGCCGGCAGCTCGACGACGTCGCCTTCCCCCGAGCGCCGGAAGCGCACCGCCTGGAGGTGGCCCCGCGCGTCCGCGATCGCTTCCTGCGGCTCCAGGCCCTCGATGAAGGAAATCCCTTCCTCGAAAGCCTTGATGATTTCCTCGTGGTTCAGCCGGTAGGCCGGCGAATCCTCCATCGCCCGCCGGTAGACGATGGAAACGCCGCCCCACTGGCGGCACAGCCGCGCGAAATCCGGCCGTTCGCCGGCCGCGACCGCCCGCTCGCGCTCGCGGCGGACCTCCGTTCCATGCTGGAGGAGCCGGTCGAGAAGGTCGCGCTCCTCGGCGTCGAAGGTGTTGCGGACGGCCTGCTCGCCGCGCTCGGCAGCGAGCGTCTCGTATCGCGCGAGCACCTTTTCGGCCTGGATCGGGTAATACGCGAGGAGCTCCGTCGCCGTGTCGATGGCGGTCAGCCCGCCTCCGATGACGACCGCGGGGAGCTCCGCCTGCAGGTTCGCGAGCCCCTCCTCCTTGAATGCGCCGGTCAACTGGAGGGCCATGAGGAAGTCCGAGGCCTTGCGGACGCCCCGGACGAGGTTGTTCTTCATACCGATGATCGTCGGGCGACCCGCACCCGCCGCGATCGCGACGTGGTCGAACCCCTGCTCGAACGCCTGCTCCGCGGTGATCGTCCCGCCGAAGCGCACACCGCCGAACGGCGCGAACCGCTGCCGCCGCGCCAGGGTCAGGTGAACGAGCGTCAGGAAGTTCTTGTCCCACCGCACGGTGATGCCGTACTCGGACACCCCGCCGAACCCGGCGAGCGGGCGGCGGTCGAGCGGACGGGCCACCTCGGACCAGTCCCGGATCGGGCGGATGCCGCGGCCGTCGGCGCCCGTCCAGTCGGCCGGTAAGGGCTCGATCTTCAATCCGTCGACGCCCACGACGCCGAACCCCTCGTTCAGGAGGTAGTGGGCGAGCGTGTAGCCGGCCGGGCCGAGGCCCACGATCATGACTTTCCGGCCGTTGTAGGGAAGGGCGTACGGCCGCGCGGGCGAGAGCGGGTTCCACCGGGTGAGCAGGCCGTAGATCTCGACGCCCCACGGCAGCGAGAGCACGTCCGTCAAGACGCCGGTCTCGATCTGCGGGATGTTGACGGGATCCTGCTTCTGGAAGATGCACCCCTTCATGCAGTCGTTGCAGATCCGGTGGCCCGTTCCGGGGCACATGGGGTTGTCGACGCACACGATCGCGAGCGCGCCGATCGCGTCGCCGTCGCGGCGCAGAGCGTGCATCTCGGAGATCTTCTCGTCGAGCGGGCAGCCGGGCAGCGCGACCCCGAGGGGGTTCTTCTGGAAGGTGTCGGTTTTCACGTCGAAGAAGCCCTTCGAGCAGGAGTCTTTCTCCCGGTCGTGGCAGAGGAGGCAGTAGTGGGTCTCGCCCAGCACCTGCCGCGCGCTCATGCGAGGGTCGGTCAGCACGAACCCCTCCCGCCGGCGGCGGCGGTCGTGCGGCCCCACGCGCTCCTCGGGCATGGCCGGGCTGGGCCGCTCGGTTTCCACGAGGGCGGAGTAGTTCAGGGTCTCGGGAAGCCGGAAGCTCGCCCACTCCTTCACTTCGCGCCGCCATAGGGGATGTGAGCGTCGCGCGTTCGTCCAGAGGGCGTAGGCCTTGAGGAGACCTTCGACGAACGCGAGAAGCTCCTCGTCCGCCGCGCCGGGAGCGGGAAGCCCGAGTCCGCCGGGTATCTCCGACGCCCTGCGGGCGAGCAGGCGGGCCCGCTCGCGGGCGGCGCCGGGGACTTCCGGGATTTTCTTCTGCTTCAGGGCCGCGAGGAAATCCGCCTCGAGGTCGATCAGGCCGGTGCCGAGGAGCGAGGTCGCGAGCTCGGGGTCGCGGTCCCACGGAAGCTCGGGATGGAGGCCGCGTTCGATCGCCCGGCCGGCCTCCGCGATCTCCTCGGCGGCCGGGGAAGCGAGATCGGGAAGGGGCGCCTTGGCCGCCCGGCGCTGCAGGAAGTCGCGGCGGAACCGGAAGAGCACCGCCTCGGGCCGGGCGGTCTCGATCTGGGCCTGCCATTCGCGCTCGACGCCGAAGAGGCGCGCCACGAACACGCCGACGAAGCGGCCGGCGTCCACGAGGAGTTTCGAGCGGGAGAGCGGGTCGAAGGACGCCGGCTCGGCGCGATAGGCGCGCAGGCGGGCTCCTAGAGGCGGGTCCTCCCGATCGAGCTCCGAGAGAAAGAGCGCGTCGAGCTCCGCCAGGCGGGCCTCGCTGTGGAGGTCCTGGTATCGAAAGTTGCCGAGTCCGAGCGGGAAGTCCCGCTCGAGGAGGGGCGGTGGAGTGAGTTCCGTGGCCAAGGAGAGGCGATTGTAGCGTGGGAGCCGGAAGGCTTCTGATGCGATCGCATCGGACGACGGCACCCGGGTTTTTTTTTCGCTCGACAGGCCACGAAAATTGGTAATAGGTTTCATTCCTGATATGGCCTCGTCCGGTGCCCCCTTTTCAGTGCCCGCCCGCCGCGATACCCGCCAGAGGCGGTTGGTGTACGAAGCGGTCGCGCGGACCGACTCGCACCCGACCGCCGAATGGGTTTTCGAGCGCGTGCGTCGTTCGATGCCGCGAGTCTCGCTGGGCACGGTGTACCGCAACCTGCAGCTGCTCGTCGCCGCGGGAAGATTGAAGACGTGGACTCGCGGCCGCACGACGCGGTACGACGCCGACGTCGAGCCCCACGACCACTTCGTCTGCCGTTCGTGCGGGCTTCTCCTCGACATCGGGCGCGCGTCCGGCACGATCTCATCGGAGCGGCGATTGCGCTCGCGCGGATATTGGATCGAGACGAGAGTCCTCGACTTCATCGGCCTCTGCCGGAATTGCCGGTCGAGGCTCAAAGACGGACGATAGGAACCACAGAACCGGAGGATCGAAGTGCCTGACAAGGAACATACGAAGAGCGTCAGCGAAAGCGAAAACCCCGCCATCCCCGCCCCGAAACCGAAGCGGGGCCGGCCGAGGACCAATAGAGACTGGTGGCCGAATCAGCTGGACCTCTCCGTGCTGCATCACCACTCCCACCTTTCCAATCCGATGGAGGAGGACTTCGACTACGCGGAGCAGTTCAAGTCCCTCGATCTCGATGCCTTGAAGCGCGACCTCGTCCAGATGATGACGACCTCCCAGGACTGGTGGCCGGCCGACTACGGACACTACGGCCCCCTCTTCATCCGCATGACGTGGCACGCCGCGGGCACGTACCGGATCGCCGACGGCCGCGGTGGCGGCGGCGAGGGACAGCAGCGATTCGCCCCCTTGAACAGCTGGCCGGACAACGCGAACCTCGACAAAGCGCGCCGGCTGCTCTGGCCGATCAAGAAGAAGTACGGGCAGAAGATCTCCTGGGCCGATCTGCTGGTCCTGGCCGGCAACGTCGCGATGGAGTCGATGGGGTTCAAGACTTTCGGTTTCGGGTTCGGACGTCCCGACGTCTGGGAGCCCGAGGACATCTTCTGGGGTCCGGAGGACACCTGGCTCGGAGACGAGCGATACAGCGGTGACCGCCAGCTCGGCCGGCCGTTCGGCGCCGTCCAGATGGGTCTGATCTATGTCAATCCGGAGGGCCCCGGAGGCAACCCGGATCCGCTGGCGGCCGCGCGGGACATCCGCGAGACGTTCGCCCGCATGGCGATGAACGACGAGGAGACGGTCGCGCTCATCGTCGGCGGCCATACGTTCGGGAAGACTCACGGCGCCGCGCCCGCCACCGACAACGTCGGGCCGGAACCCGAAGCCGCCCCCCTCGAGGAGCAGGGCCTCGGCTGGAAGAACAAGTACGCCAGCGGCAAGGGCGGCCACGCCATCACCAGCGGCCTCGAGGGCGCATGGACCAACGAGCCGACCAGGTGGGACAACGGTTTCCTGGAGAATCTGTACCGGTACGAGTGGGAGCTGACGACGAGCCCCGCCGGCGCGAAGCAGTGGACTCCGAAGAACCCCGAAGCGAAAGGCACAGTCCCCGACGCGCACGACGCCTCGAAGCGACACGCCCCGATGATGTTGACGACGGATTTGTCCCTCAAGATGGATCCGATCTACGGGCCGATCACGAAGCGCTTCCGCGAGAACCCGGACCAGCTCGCCGCCGCTTTCGCAAAGGCGTGGTTCAAGTTGCTCCACCGGGACATGGGTCCCCGTTCGCGCTATCTCGGCCCGTGGATTCCCGAGCCGCAGCTCTGGCAGGACCCCGTTCCCGAGGCCGACCACGAGCTCATCGGCAATCAGGAGATCGCGGCTCTCAAGAAAAAAATCCTCGCCTCCGGTCTGCCCATCCGCGACCTCGTGTACACGGCCTGGTCTGCCGCGGCGAGCTTCCGGGGCACCGACAAGCGCGGCGGCGCCAACGGAGCGAGGATCCGCCTGGCGCCTCAAAAGGACTGGGAGGCCAATGAGCCGGGCCGGCTGGCGAAGGTGCTCAAAGCGCTCGAGCAGGTCCAGAAGGACTTCAACGGTTCGCAGTCCGGCCGCAAGAAGGTCTCGCTGGCCGATCTGATCGTCCTCGGCGGATGTGCCGCAGTCGAGCAGGCGGCGAAGAACGCAGGGCTTGAGGTCACCGTCCCGTTCGCGCCGGGCCGCACGGATGCCTCGCAGGAGCAGACCGACGTGGAATCCTTTTCCGTCCTCGAGCCCACCGCCGACGGGTTCCGCAATTACATGCGGGCCGGAGACCCGCTGTCGCCGGAGACGCATCTTCTCGAACGCGCCAACCTGTTGAAGCTGACCGCGCCGCAGATGACCGTTCTCGTCGGCGGACTCCGCGCCTTGAACGCAAATTTCGGGCAATCGAAGCATGGCGTCTTCACCGCACGGCCCGAGGCGCTCACGAACGACTTCTTCGTCAACCTGCTCGACATGGGCACGGCGTGGAGACCGTCGGCCTCGGAACAGAACGTGTACGAGGGCCGCGATCGCGCGACCGGCCAGCTCAAGTGGACCGCCACGGCCGCCGACCTCGTCTTCGGGGCGCACTCCCAGCTCCGGGCACTCGCCGAGGCCTACGCGAGCGACGACGCGAAGGAAAAGTTCATCCGGGACTTCGTGGCTGCGTGGGACAAGGTGATGAACCTCGACCGCTACGACCTTTTCGCCAGGGCGACAGCGGGAAACCGGCGTGCGGCCGGGGCGCGCGGCTGAGCACATGGCCTCGTTGAAGGGTACGAAGACGCACGAGAATCTGAAGCACGCGTTCGCTGCCGAGTCTCAGGCGAACCGCCGGTATCTCTACTTCGCGCGCCGCGCGGACATCGAGGGCTTTCCGGAGATCGGCGGCCTCTTGCGCGACACCGCGGAAGCGGAGACCGGCCACGCGTTCGGCCACCTCGATTTCCTGAAGGAAGTGGGCGACCCGGCGACGGGCTTCGCGATGGGCAACACGGACGCGAACCTGAAGTCCGCCGTCGAGGGCGAGACGTACGAGTACGCCCAGATGTATTCGGGCTTCGCTCGGACGGCCCGCGAGGAAGGCTTGACGGAGTGCTCCGAGTGGTTCGAGACCCTCGCGCGGGCCGAGAAGTCGCA
>DASQJK010000078.1:0-2468 GCA_035631095.1 Thermoanaerobaculia bacterium | reverse complement strand
TCGACGACGGCACGTACTTCGTCGTCGAGGAGTCGGGCGTTCTGCGGCCCGCCGCGTGCGGCGGATGGAGCCGCCGGCGGACTCTCTTCGGCGGTGACCAGTACGCGGACCGTTCAGACGACCGGCTGGATCCCGCCATGGAGGCGGCGCGCATCCGCGCGTTTTTCGTCCATCCCGATCGGGCGCGTCGCGGGATCGGCGCGATGCTCATCCGGGCGTGCGAGGACGCCGCGCGGGCGGAGGGCTTCCGGCAGATGGAGCTCATGGCGACGCTGACCGGGATCCCGCTCTACGAGCGCGCGGGCTTCGTCCGAAAAGAAGCGGTCGAGCTCACGCTGCCGGACGCCGTCCGTTTCCCTCTCGTAAGGATGGAGAAGGCGTTATGAGCGGCCGCGTCAGGGAGTTCGGAGGCTCTGAAACAAAGCGCCCTGGTTCCAGGAGTCCCATCCCTCGACCACCCGGCCGCCGCTGAACGTCAGCCACGTCATCCCGCGGAACTTCACGCGCCGGCGCGTCGGCTCGAGGCCGAACCCCGGACCGTCGTGCGTCCCCCGGGCGTTCCACCGAAGCACGATGTGGTCGCCGTCCGCCGCCGTGTCTTCGACCGTCAAGCGCAAGTCGGGAAACGCGGAGAGCATCTCCCTCCTCGCCTCTTTGTAGGGGACGAGCCCCGTCACCTCGACTCCCTCGCCGTGGCCCACGAAGGAAGGGTGAAACACTTCGTCGATCGTTCCGTCACGCCGCGTGTTCCAGACCTGTTCGAAGAAGAGAATCGCCGTCCTGCGTCTTTCGTCCGACATCGCGCGAGTCGTTCGGGCGGTCGGGTTGGGGTCGCTCATGACGCGGTCTGGAGACTCTGCAGCAACGCTCCCTGGTTCCAGGAGTCCCACCCCTCGACGACCAGGCCGTTCGAGAACGTGAGCCAGGTCATTCCGCGGAACGCCACTCGCCGGGCCGTCGGAGCGAAGCCGAGACCGGCGCCGTCGTGCGTGCCGCGCGCGCTCCACCGTACGACCACGTGGTCGCCGTCGGCCGCGGTGGCATCGACGGACACTCGCATGTCGGGAAACGCCGACAGGATGGCGGCCCGCGCTTCCTTGTATCCCGCGATCCCGGTGAAGTCCGCCCCCTCCATGTGCGCCTCGATCGAAGGGTGCAGGACCTCGTCGATCGTCTGGTCGCGCCGGGCGTTCCAGACCTCCTCGAAGAACCGCATCGCTGTCCTGCGGTTTTCGTCGGAGGATGGCGTGGCGGAGCCGGTCATGACGCCCCCTGTCGGAACAGGGAAAGCAGATCACATCGTTTCCCGGGACGGAAGCGCCGGCACTGCGGCACGCCCTTTGCGGCAGGGATCGGCATGGTGGAGATTTCCGACCGCCGGGAGGTCCGTGTGTCGGTGGGAGACAAGGAATTTGCCTTCGTCGCCGAGCCGGAGGCCGGGCGCCTGACCATCCGCGAGGAGTTCCCCGATCAGAAGGGGAGCGGGAAAGCCGTCTGCTCTCTCACCGTTTCCGACCAGGAGGAGCTCCAGGCTTTCATGCAGGGGCTTTCCCGCGTCATGGGATCCGAGCCTCTGCCAGCGACCCCTCCAGAACCGTCCCGCCAGCGTTCGGGCGGCCGTTCGGGGTCACGGGCCGCGTCCAACCCGCCGAGCACGTCGACCGCGCTGAACGACCCGGAAGCGGTGGAGCGGGCGCGCAGCCGCAACCCCAACGCCTTCAAGCCGTGGACGCGCGAAGAAGACCGCCGGCTGCGCGAAGGCGCTCAGGAAGGCCGCACGGTCGAGGAGCTCGCCTCGGAGCTCCAGCGATCCGTCCGCGCCGTGACGATGCGCCTCGAGCGTCTCGGCGCGCGCGGCACCTGAACCGCCCCACGGCCCCTCTCTCGGTATCCTGCAACCTTCCGCGGCGAAGCCGTATTCGAAGGTCGATCATCCGTGTGACGTGACAGGAGGCGGCGATGAAGGTCCCTTCTCGAAAAGCGTTCGTGGTCCCTTTGGCGATGTTCGCATTGGCAGCGCTGGTGCTGTCGATCCTTTCTCCGCGGCAGGCCAGCGGCTCCGCCGCCGACGACGAGAAAGCGGTTGCCGCGCTCGACACCCGGTACCAGGCCGCGGTCGCGAAAAACGACGCGGCCACGATGGACCGGATCCTCGCGGACGACTTCGTGCTCGTGACGGGTCGGGGGAAGACCTTCACGAAGTCAGACCTGCTCGCCGACGCGCGCGGCGGAAAGAGCGTGTATGAGAAGCAGGAGGAGGAGCCGGGCTCGCAGAAGGTCCGGGTGTGGGGCGACACGGCCGTCGTGACCGCGCTGCTCTGGATCAAGGGGACGCGCGAAGGCACGCCCGTCGACTACAAGCTCTGGTTCAGCGACACGTACGTCCGGACCAAGGCGGGCTGGAAATACGTTTTCGGCCAGGCGTCCATTCCGCTTCCCGCGTCGAGCTGAACGGAGATTGCGATCAC
>DASQJK010000077.1:0-5209 GCA_035631095.1 Thermoanaerobaculia bacterium | reverse complement strand
CGATTCCGGTGATCGCGACACGTCTTTCCGCCACGCGGCGGATAGTAGCAACGCGCATGCACGCCGAAGGCGGACGTGGAGGAGAGCTTAAGAATCGAACCGAGCTGAGAACTGAGAGCTGAGAGCTGGCAGCTGTTGCTCTAGGGCGGCGCGTTCGCCGAGAGCCAGCGGTCGAGCACTCTCAGGAGCCGCAGCGGCACGTAGCGGACGAGGGCGTCCGCGTGGAGGCTGCCGGGTAGGTCGAGGTGCACGAGCTCGACCGGAGGCGCGGCCGCCGCCGCGAGGATCCGCCCGTGCGAGGGATCGACGAGCCAGTCGCCCTCCGCCGTGACGATGAGCTTGGGGAACGCGAGGCGCGCGAGGGAGTCGGGCACCGAGCGCTTGCGCGCGAGGAGCTTCGAGGCCGAGAGCCTCGGCATCTTCACGACGTTTCGGAGACTCACCTGCTTCATTGCGCCGTTTTTCCACGGCCTCGGCCTCAGCGTCTTCAGATCCGCGGGAGAGGAGATCATCGCGAGGGCGCGGCAGGGCAGCTCGGGAAAATATCCGAGAGCGTCAGCCGCGATCGTGCCGCCCAGAGAAAGGCCGAGGATCGCGAACCGCCGGTAGGGCTTTCCGGCGCCCACGGCGTGGTCGACGACGGCTTTCACGTCGAGTGCTTCGAGCGCGCCGAACGAGTACGCGCCGCCGCTGTCCCCGTGCCCGCGAAAGTCGAGCGCGATCACGTCGTAGCCGCGGCGGAGGTAGTGGCTGGCGAGGAACAGGTTCTCGCGGGCGAGCCGCTCCCGCCAGAATCCCGGCGCGAGCACGAGGAGCTCCGCAGACGGGCGCCGCCACCACGTGAAAGCGATCGCCGTGTCGTCCGAAGCGAGCACGCGGCCGTGGGTGACCTCGGCTGCGGCGCGGCCCGCGGGGGAGCTCACGCGCCGCCGCGCGCTTCGGGGCGCAGGAGACACTCCACCTGCGCGCCCGCCGGGAGCGCCGAGCCGAACGCGGGAAGGTGGATGAGCGCGTTTGCGCGGGCATGGGCGGCGAGGTCATGACTCCCGGCAGACTGGACCGGCGAGACGCGGTTGCCTTCGGGGCCCGCCATCCAGACGCCGTCCACGAACGCCTCGCGCGGCCCCGCGCCGCGGATCGCCTCGGTCAGCCTCGCCGGGATGCGCGCCGCTCGCGGCTCCGCGTCCCCCTCGAATCGAGCGATCGCTTCGCGAGCGAAGACGAGGAAGCCGACGGAAGCGGAGACGGGATTCCCCGGCAGCCCGATCCAGATCGTGTCCCCGCGCCGGGCGAACGCGATCGGCTTGCCCGGACGAACGGAGACGCCGTGGAAGAGGATCTCGAAGCCCGCCGCGGCCGCGGCAGCCGGCAGGAGGTCCAGGTCCCCCGCCGAGACTCCGCCGGTCGTCAGCAGGAAATCCTCGGACTCGCCGGCGCCGAGGAAGAGGCGAGCGACGGCGTCGGGATCGTCGGGGATACCGTCGAGGCGCCGCGGAGACCAGCCCTCCTGACGGCACGCGGCGAGCAGCATCGGGCCGTTCGAGTCCCGGAGCCTGCCCGGCACCGGCGCCTCCGAGCCTCGGACCACCTCGTCGCCGGTCACGGCGACCGAGATGCGCGGCGAGCGATGCACGGCGATCGGATCCGCTCCGGCCAGGCCCGCCAGAGCGATGTCCGCCGACCTCAGTCGCGTTCCGGCGGCGAGAAGCTTCACCCCGGCGCGTACGCTCTCTCCGCGGCGGCGGATGTGCGATCCCGCTTCCGGACGCGCTTCGAAACGCACCCCGTCCGGCATCCGCACCGCTCGCTCGACGGGCACGATCGCCTCGGTGCCGGCGGGGATAGGCGCGCCCGTCATCACCCTCACCGCCTGCCCGGCGGTGATCGCGGGAGGAGGAGCCGCTCCCGCGGCGACGAGGACGCCCCGTTCCGGCATGACGCGCCCCGGCACCACGTCTTCCACTCGGACGGCATACCCGTCCATCGCGGAGGTGTCGAACGGCGGCCAGTCCACGTCGCTGCGGATCTCGCGCGCGAGCACGCGTCCGGCGGCGTGCTCGAGAGCCGCGGCCTCGACCGGTCCCTGCGGAACGGCCCGCGCGATCATGGCGAGAGCCTCTTCGACGCTCAGCATCGCCCGATTCTAGTGGGGGGGTTCCCGGGCGCGATACGATCCCAGGGCACCCGGCAACATATGGATAAGAAGTTCGAGTACCGGGGTGACCTCGCCGTCACGCCGCTCGCGGAGATTCTCGCGACGATCCACCGGTACCGGGTGCCGGGCGTCGTCACGGCGTCCCGCGACGGCCGCGTTCGCCGCATCTACCTCGACGACGGCCTCGTCGTCTTCGCCGCTTCCAACGAGAGGGAGATGAGCCTGCCCGCCTGGCTCCTCCGGCGCGGCTGGCTCAAACCGGAGGCGGCGCTCGAGGCCGAGGAGAGGCGCAGCCGCGAAGGGATCAAGATCGGCCAGGCGCTGCTGCAGCTCGGGTTCGTCACGCCCGAGCGGCTGAACGAAGGGGTGGGCGGCCAGATCCGGGAGATCCTCTGGGGAGCGTTCGACTGGGACTCGGGAGACGTCCTCTTCGAGATCGGCGGCAAGCGCGCGGGAGAGCTCGTGAGGATCGACGCGCCGATCCCCGAAGTCATCCTGGAGGGCATTCGCCGCGCGGCCGACGTCAAGCGGCTCGTCGCGCGGCTCGGGTCGGGGGCGTCCGTCCTCGAGAGGACCAGAAGCCCGCTCCTCGACCTCTTTCTTCCGGAGGAGCGGGCGTTCTACGAGGCGATCGACGGGAGGACGCCTCTGCAGGTCCTCGCGTCGCGGGGACCCGGAACCCTCGCGGAGAACGCGCGGATCCTCTATGCGTTCTACTGCCTCGGCCTGGTCCGCAAGCTGCGCGGGACCGGGGCGGGAGCCAGGAAGATCCAGTACAGGACGGAGGGTGGCAGCCTGGGGAGCTGATCCCGGCCGCTCAGTCGCCCTTCTTCCCCTTCTTCTTGCTCTCCGTCTTCTTTTCGCCGGAAGCCTTTGAGGCTGAGGCGGAGGCCTCCGTCCCCGTCGAGTCCGCCTTCTTCTCCGGCTTGTCGCTCGACTCCGACTTGGCGGACGTCTCGCTCTTCGCGGAGGAGTCGGACTCCTTCTCCTTCTTGCGCGGGCCCGCGTCCCCCTTGCCGTAGTCGGTGACGTACCAGCCGCTGCCCTTGAACTGGATGGCCGGCGCGGAGAACGCCTTCTTGAGCTTCTTGCCGCCGCAGTGCGGGCAGATCTTCAGCTGCGGGTCCGAGTATCCCTGGATGACCTCGGTCCGCTTCCCGCACTTCTGGCAGTCGTACTCGTAGATGGGCATAGCTATCCGCTGTCGGCTCTCCGGGCCAGGTACTCGCGGAAAGCCGGGCCGAGGTCTGCGCGCTTCAACGCGAGCTCGACCGTCGCCTTGAGATACCCCAGCTTGTCGCCCGCGTCGTAGCGCGTGCCTTCGAAGATGTAGCCGTCCACCGGCCGCTCCGCGAGCAGCGCTTTGAGGCCGGAGGTCAGCTGGATCTCGCCGCCCACGTCGCTTCTCGTTTTTTCGAGGATCGCGAAGATCTCGGGCGGGAGCAGGTAGCGGCCGATGATCGCGAGGTTCGACGGCGCGCGCTCGGCGGGCGGCTTCTCGACCATGTCCGAGAGCGCGTACACGCGATCTTCGATGCGCTCGCCGGCGACGATGCCGTACTGGTGGATCTGCGAGCGGGGGACTTCCTGCAGCGCGATCACGGGATTGCCGCGGCGCTCGTAGAGCCGGATCATCTGGCCGATGCAGGGATCCTCCGAATCCACGATGTCGTCCGAGAGCATCACCGCGAACGGTTCCTCCCCGACCTCGTCGCGGGCCTGGAGCACGGCGTGGCCGAGTCCGAGCGCCTGCGCCTGCCGGACGGACGCGATGCGCGCCAGGCGCGAGACGGCCCGGACTTCTTCCAGCAGCGCGGTCTTACCGCGGTCCTCGAGGGTGCGCTCGAGCTCGTAGGAAAGGTCGAAATGGTCCTCGATCGCGCTCTTCCCGCGGCTGGTCACGAGCACGATCCGCTCGATCCCCGCGGCGACCGCCTCCTCGACGACGTACTGAATGAGGGGCTTGTCGACCAGAGGCAGCATTTCCTTCGCCTGGGCCTTCGTCGCGGGCAGGAACCGCGTGCCCAGACCGGCGGCGGGGAAGACGGCGACGTTCACCGGGGAGCCCATTTCGGGGCGCATCCTACTTCAGGGCGTAAAATAGACAGTTCCGATGTCCAGCGACGACGCGTTCTTCCGCCACCTCGCCGAGGCCCTCCAAAGTCGGGGGCGGCTGGCGCTCGCGACCGTCGTCGAAACGAGGGGGTCGGGCCCTTCGCGGGTCGGCCGCCGGTTCCTGGTGTTCGAAGACGGCACGTTTTCGGGGACGGTCGGAGGCGGCCCGTTCGAGGCGCTCGTCATTGCGGACGCTGCGTCACTCTTTCGAGCCGGCGGTCCCGGCCGGTTTCTCAAGTGGTACGACTTCTTCGAGCGCGAGATCACCTCCGGCGAGCCCCGGGAAATGACGAACATGATCTGCGGAGGGTCCGCGCGGGTCTTCGTCGAGCTCCTGCAGGCGGCGCCGTCTCTTCTCATCCTCGGCGGCGGACACGTTGGCCTGGCGCTTGCTCGCCTCGCTGTCCCGCTGGGCTATGACGTGACAATCGCCGACGACCGGGAGGAATACGCGAGGCCCGATCGCTTTCCCGCGCAGGTGCGGGCGATCCGGACCGGCCGCGACTATGCCCTGCCGGCAGACGCGCTGCGCCCCGGCCGGGACCGCTACGTCGCGGTCGTGTCCCGCTGCTGGGAGACGGACCTCGCCGCGCTGAAGCCGTGGGTCGCCGAGGGAGCGGCGGAGGCGAAGTACGTCGGCCTCATCGGATCCGAGCGCAAAGTTCGCGGGGTCTTCGAACGCCTGCGGGAAGAGGGTGTCTCCGAAGAAAGCCTGCGCCGTGTTCACGCTCCGATCGGAGCGGCCATCGGGGCCGTCACGCCGGAGGAGATCGCCGTCTCGATCCTGGCGGAAATGACGGCGGTGCGGCGGGAGGCGAAAGTCAGGACACGGGTGGAGTCGGACCGATGAGCGAGTATCGAGATCACCCGATCACCCGATCACCCGATCACCCGATGGTCGCGGCCGCCGCGTTGCTCTTCCTCTGGTCGTCCTGCTGC
>DASQJK010000076.1:0-2466 GCA_035631095.1 Thermoanaerobaculia bacterium | reverse complement strand
GCGGCGACGGCGGCGTCCACGTCCTCGAGCCCGCGGTCGTGAATGCGCGCGACCAGCAGCCGCGTGGGCAGATGTCGCGCGTCGATCTCGAGTGCCTTGCCGCAGAAGATCAGCGCGACATCGAATCGTTCCTCGGCGGCGGCGAGAGACGCTCTTCGGAAATACAGGTTCGCCTCTTCCGAAGCGGGTCCCGCCGCCGGTGTGCGATGCGCTAACTCTTTGAAACGAGAAGCGATACCGCTCGTCCAGGGAAGAGCTCGTGACATATCTGTCTGATTGTAGGCACGTTGTGCAAATCACGCAAGAAAAATTCAGGAGAATGTTACGCGTTCCCTGTTTTTATACGGAAATCGCATAAACCGGCGGCCCCGCGCTCAGCGGCTCTTCTGGGAGCGGACCCAGCCCCAGGGATGCATCGGCGGGGCGCCGATCACGACGGCCGGTCTCCCGGCGGGCCGCGTCAGCTGGTTTCCCGAGTCGTCGACCGTCCAGAAGCGGTCGCTCACGACGGAGGGGCGGCCGGTGCCCACCCGGAGGGAGAAGAGAATGCCCCCGAGTCCTCGGGGGCTCTCGGCGACGATCGCGATCACGTTCGTCCCGCGCAGCAGCAGCCTGGAGACTTCGAACCTCGCGGCGGAGTCGCCCGGCGCCTGGCCGCCCGTGCCGGCGCGCGTGCCGTTGACGAAGAGCTGAAAGCTGCGGTCGACGAAGATGCGGGCCTCCGCGGAGGCGGGCGCAGCCATGAGCGTGAACTCGCGCACAGCGGAGAAGTGCACCGGGCGCGGGTCAGGACTGCGCTCGATCCATATCCACCGCGCTCCTTCGAAGCCCGCTTCGCGCATCCGGGCACCGCGGACGAGGGCGAGTACGCTCCAGACTCCCACCGAGACGGCGGTAGCGGCGAGCAGAAACGCGGGGAAGGAACGGTTTCGCGGCGAAGAACGGGCCGGAGGGAGCTCTGTGCCGTGTTGACCCAAGGCGCGCCGCAGAATACACTCTTTATCCCGACGCATGCAGATCGTCGGATTGATTCCCTCCCGCTACGCTTCCGTCCGTTTTCCCGCCAAGCCCCTCGCTCTCCTCTCCGGAAAACCGATGGTCATCCACGTGCTGGAAGCGGCGCGCGCCTCTCGCCGCCTGAACCAGGTCGCGGTCGCGACCGACGATGAGCGCATCGCCGGCGTGGTCCGCGCGGCGGGCGGAGAAGCCGTGATGACGTCGCCCGCCGCGGCGAGCGGAACGGACCGGCTGGCCGAGGCGGCGCGATTCCTTCGAGGAGACGTTTACGTCAACGTCCAGGGGGACGAGCCGCTCATGGACCCCGAGAACATCGACCGGGCCGTCGACGCTCTCCTCGCTTCGCCCGATCGCGAGATCGCTTCGGTCTGGGTTCCCCTGCCTGCCGAAGAGGCCTCGGATCCGAATTCCGTCAAGGTCGCAGTGGCCCGCGACGGGCGGGCGCTGTATTTCTCGCGTTCTCCGATTCCCTACCCGCGCGGAGCGGCAGCCGCATACCGCAAGCACCTGGGCCTCTATGCTTACCGGGCGGCGACCCTCGAGAAGATCGCGGCGCTGCCGCCCTCCGACCTCGAAAGGTCGGAATCGCTCGAGCAGCTGCGCTGGCTCGAAGCGGGATACTCCATCTGGATGGCCGAGGCGGCCGCGGATTCGATCGGTGTGGATACGCCCGAGGATCTTTCCCGGGCGGAGGCGTGGATGCGGAAGTCGATGGAGGCGCGCGCATGAGCGGGAAATACGTTTTCGTCACGGGCGGTGTGGTCTCGTCCCTCGGGAAGGGAATCGCCGCGTCGTCGATCGGCGCTCTCCTGGAGGCCCGCGGCTACTCGGTGGCGCTCGCGAAGTTCGATCCGTACATCAACGTCGATCCGGGAACGATGTCGCCCTTCCAGCACGGAGAGGTGTACGTCACGGACGACGGCGCGGAGACGGACCTCGACCTCGGGCACTACGAGCGCTTCACGACGATGACTTCCTCCCGGCTGAACAACACGACCGCCGGACGGATCTACCTCTCCGTGATCGACCGCGAGCGCCGCGGCGACTACCTCGGAAAGACGGTGCAGGTCATTCCGCACATCACCGACGAGATCAAGGACGCCATCCGGAAGGTGGGCACCGAGGCCGACGTGGTGCTGATCGAGATCGGCGGAACGGTCGGCGACATCGAGTCGCTCCCCTTTCTCGAGGCAATCCGGCAGATCCGGCAGGAGGCCGGCCGCGGCAACGCGATCAACGTCCACCTGACCCTCGTTCCCTACATCAAAGCGTCGGACGAGCTGAAGACGAAGCCGACGCAGCACTCCGTCAAGGACCTGCTCTCGATCGGAATCCAGCCGGACGTTCTTCTCTGCCGCACGGACCGCGCGCTTCCGGCCGAGGTGAAGAAGAAGATCGCGCTGTTCTGCAACGTCCCGGTCGAGGCCGTCATCAACGCGAAGGACGTTC
>DASQJK010000075.1:0-11705 GCA_035631095.1 Thermoanaerobaculia bacterium | reverse complement strand
CGCCTGGACGGCCGCCTTCTGGCCGGCGGGTCCCGTCCCGATCACGACGAGGTCGAACGAGCCCATGTGCGCGCAGAGTCTAACTGCCGTGACGCGTTCTTTCATCCTTTCCACGAGTACGGCGGGCGCGGCTGCCCTCTCATCCTGTTCTTCGCGCGCGTGGGACGCGCGCGCTCGAACAGGGATCGCGGCGTCCTTTCCGCGGAGTACCGCGGGGCGCCGCTGCCTGAGATAAATTCGGGCGACCCATGCATTCGTTCGCGGTCGTCTTCGGGATTCTTCTGATCGGATCGGTCCTCTGGGACGCGTTCGAGACCATCGTTCTTCCCCACCGCGTCTCGAGGAAGTTCCGGCTGACGCGCTTCTTCTACGTGGTCACGTGGCCTCCGTTTCGCGCGGCAGCCCGGCGGCGCGAAGCGGGAAATCCCCGCGACAACTTCCTCTCGATCTACGGCCCTCTCTCCCTGATCGTTCTCCTCATCGCCTGGGCGGTCGCGCTGATCCTCGGCTTCGCGTTCGTCGACTGGGGACTGGGAACCAAGCTCGACATGCCGGCGGGAATCGACGGCTTCAAGGCCGACCTCTACTTCTCCGCGACGACCTTCGTCACGCTCGGCCTCGGAGACATCCGGCCGGACAGCCACATAGGAAGGCTTCTGACGTCGATCGAGAGCGGAATGGGGTTCGGCTTCCTGGCGCTCGTCGTCGGCTACCTGCCTACCCTTTTCCAGGCGTTCGCGCGGCGCGAGGTGAACGTGTCGCTCCTCGACGCGCGTGCCGGCTCTCCGCCGACCGCGGCCGAATTCATCCGCCGCCACGGCGGCGAGAACCAGGGACGCGCGCTCGCCGAGCTCCTCCACGAATGGGAAACGTGGTCCGCCGACCTGCTCGAGACGACGATCTCCTTCCCGGTCCTCGCCTACTACCGTTCGCAGCACGACAACCAGTCGTGGCTGGCCGGCTTGACGGCCGTTCTCGACGTCTGCGCGCTCGTCATCGCAGGCGTCGAAGAGGGACCGACCCGCTCCGCGCGGCTGACCTTCGCGATGGCCCGCCACGCGCTCGTCGACGTCAGCCAGGTGTTCCGGCTGAAGCCTGCCTTGCCCGACGCGGAACGGCTCCCGCGCGAAGACATGGTGCGCCTGAAAGAGATGATGACCGCCGCGGGTCTCTCTCTCAAAGACACCCCGGAGACCGAAAGCCGGCTGTCGAATCTCCGCGGGATGTACGAGCCGTACGCGCACGCGCTCGGGCAGTACCTGCTGATGCCGCTTCCCCGGTGGGTTCCCCCCGTCGGAGCGCGCGACAACTGGCAGACGACGGAATAGACGCGCAAGCGATGCAGGGGACCTTCGGAGAACGCGCCGCGTACCTGCTCGGATGTCTCTTCGGCGGCGCTTGGTTCGTCGTCTGCTCGGCGGCGGGCATCGTGTGGCTGCTCGTCTCGCCGGGCAACCGCCAGACGCTCTACTGGTACGGCCGTGTCTTCTGCCGCGGCCTTGTCCGCATGATGGGCTGGCGCGTCGAGCCCGATTTTCCGGAGCGCCTCCGCGATCACCGGCCTTGCGTGATCGTGGGCAACCACCAGAGCTTCCTCGACGTGGTGACGTTCGGTTCGATCTTCCCGCCGCGGACCGTCTCCGCCGGCAAGCGCGAGATCGGAAAGATCCCCGTCTTCGGCTGGTTCTACCGTCTCTCCGGGAATCTCACGATCGACC
The DNA here is from genome assembly GCA_035631095.1 of Thermoanaerobaculia bacterium. GTDB lineage: Bacteria > Acidobacteriota > Thermoanaerobaculia > UBA5066 > Gp7-AA6 > JALYUA01. The sequence continues at coordinate 9,987 of DASQJK010000075.1, read as the reverse complement.
GTCAGCACGCGCGCAGCGCGCTCCTCGCCCTGGAGGAAGCCGGCGAGAAGATGCGCAGCGAAAAGATCGCCGTCTGGTTCATGCCGGAAGGCCACCGCAACCAGAGCGGCACCCTCCTTCCCTTCAAGAGCGGGGCGTTCCGGCTCGCCGTCGCCGCGCAGGCTCCCATCGTTCCCATCGTCGCCGGTCCTCTCACCGCGATCGCCGACACGCGACGAAAGCTCGCGCGGCCCGGCCGGCTTCCCGTGCGCGTCCTGGAGCCGGTACCGACCGACGGCCTCACGCCCTCCGACGTCACGGACCTGTCGGCGCGGGTCCGCGAGCGCATGCAGGCGGCGCTGAACGAGCTCGCGGCCGGATGACGGAAGACCGTTCCCTCGAGATCCAGGGCGAGGAGCTCGCGTCGCTCATCCAAAAGGCGACGGACCGGATCCTCCGGTATCTCGCTTCCCTTCCCGCGCAGCCGTCCGCCGACAACCGCGATCCGGGCGGGCTCGCCCGGTCGCTCCGGGAGTCCATGCCCGAATCGGGAACGGCTCCCGACGTCCTTCTCGACCTGCTGTTCGACACGGTCATACCTCGCGGGTTCAACACCGCGGGTCCCGGGTACCTCGCCTACATTCCGGGCGGCGGGCTGCCGGAGTCCGCCGTCGCGGACCTGATCGCCGACGCGACGAACCGGTACGTCGGCGTCTTCGCGGCGGCGCCGGGGCTCGCGCAGCTCGAGGCCAACGTCGTGAAGTGGTTCTGCTCCATCGTGGGGTATCCCGATTCCGCCGGAGGGATCCTCACGACGGGCGGATCGCTTTCGAACTTTTCCGCGCTTCTGGCGGCGCGGCGCGACCGGCTTCCGGAGAACTTCCTGAAAGGGACCATCTACGTTTCCGACCAGACGCACCACTCGATCCAGAAGGCGGCCATGCTGGCGGGGTTCCCCGAGGCGAACGTCCGCGAGATCCCGAGCGACGCCGAGTTCCGGATGTCGCTGCCGGCTCTCGAGGAGCGCATCGCGAAGGACCGCGCCGAGGGCTGGTCGCCCTTCTTTCTCGTCGGCAACGCGGGCACCACGAACACGGGCGCCGTGGACGACCTGCGGGCGCTCGCCGGCATCGCGGAGCGCGAGCGCCTGTGGCTGCATGTGGACGCGGCGTACGGAGGCTTCTTCGCCCTGACGGAGCGGGGGCGCCGCCGCTTCGCGGGCATCGAGCGGGCGGACTCGATCGTGCTCGACCCCCACAAGAGCCTCTTCCTCCCTTACGGGAACGGATCTCTTCTCGTCCGCGACCCCGAGACGCTGAAACGGGCGCACGCGCTTTCCGCCGAGTACCTCCCGCCCATGCAGGAGGACGCGGACCTGACCGACTACAACCTCATGTCCCCCGAGCTCTCGCGCGACTGGCGCGGCCTGCGCGTGTGGCTGCCCTTCCGGCTGCACGGCGCCGGAGTCTTCCGGAGGAACCTCGACGAAAAGCTCGACCTGGCGGAGTGGGCGGAAAAGGAGCTCGAAAAGATCCCCGGCGTCGAGATCCTCGCGCCTCCGCAGCTCTCGACGCTCGCGTTCCGTCTCACGAAGCCCGGCTGGTCGGAAGCCGAAACCAATACGCAGAACGAGCGGCTCCTGACGCTCATCAACGACCGCAGGCGTGTGTACCTCACCGCGACGAAGCTGCGCGGCCGCTTCGCGATCCGGATCTGCGTTCTGTCGTTCCGCACGCATCTCGACCGCATGGAGGAGGGCCTCGCCGACATACGCACCGCGATCGCGGAGGTGGAGGAGAGCCGCGGATGAGAATTTCCATACTTGCCGTATGCGCCGCGCTGTTCTCCGGCGCGGTACTCGCGCAGCCGGTGTCCGGGCCGATCGACCCGTTGCGCTTTTCTCAGCTGAAAGACTTCGCCGCCTACCGGTCGTCGTCCAACAACCCGGATCCGGATTCGAACGACGACAGCAAGAGGCCGATCCCGGGCGAAAGCATCACCCTTGCCGACTTCGAAGGTCCCGGGATCGTGACGCATCTCTGGATCACCGTCGCCGACAACGAATACGGATGGCCGCGGCTTCTTCGACTTCGCGTTTATTACGACGGCGCGGCCGAGGCCTCCGTCGACTCCCCTCTCGGGGACTTCTTCGCCGTCGGGCACGGGTTCGAGCGGCCCGTGAATTCGCTGATGATCCGAAACGGTTCGGACGGGCGCGCCTGGAACAGCTACTGGCCCATGCCGTTTCGGAAGTCATGCCGCATCACCATCACGAACGAGGGACGCCGGCGCGTATCGAACCTCTACTACCACGTGGACTGGCAGAAGCGAAAAGATCTGCCTCCGGAGACGGCATATTTCCACGCGCGGTACCGGCAGGAGCTACCCGCGCGAAACGACGGGAGACCTTACGTCTTCCTCGACGTCAAGGGGCGCGGCTTCTATGCCGGCACTGTGCTTTCGGTGGTGCAGGCCGAAGCGGGGTGGTTCGGCGAAGGAGACGAGCGCTTCTTCGTCGACGGTCACCCCAGGCCTTCGATCGAGGGAACCGGCACGGAGGACTATTTCAATGATGCCTGGGGACTTCACGTCGAGGAAGGACCGTATTTCGGCGTGCCCGTCGCCGAGGGAACGGGCCTGGGCGCCAGGATGACTGGTTATCGATGGCACATGACGGATCCCATCCCTTTCTCCACGTCGTTGAGGTTCGAGATCGAGCACAAGGGCTGGACCTTCGAGGCGGACGGCTCCGTCAAGTCCGCGTTCGGGGTGCGGACCGATCTCATGTCGTCCGTTTCCTACTGGTACCAGGATGGGATCGCGAACGGGCTTCCGGAAGTGCCTTATGGTGCGGCGCGCCTGCCGCAGGGAAACGCGCGTCAGATCGAGGTGGAGGGCTCGATCGCCCGCGTCCGCGCCCAGCGCGGAAAGCCGTCGGTCGCGAAGGACCTCTTCTGGTCCAAAGACGTCCTCCTCTTCGACGCCGCCGGTCCGGGATCACGGATCGAAATCCCCTTCGACGTCGAGGAAGAAGGCGACTACGAGATGTACGCGCAGCTCGCGCAGTCCTGGGACTACGGCGTGTACTCGGTGCTGCTCGACGGAAAAAAACCCGCCGCGCCGATTCTCGAGCACGAGCCCGGAGCGGACGTGAAGCCGGACGCCCCCTTCGACGGATACGCCCCGGAGACGTACGTCGGATACGACCACCCGATCGGATGGCCGAGGCTCTCCAGGGGCCGCCACACGGTGACGTTCGTCTGCTCCGGAAAAAATCCCGCATCCGCGGGCTACAAGCTCGGCGTCGACGACCTCGTCCTCGCGCGCACCGGAGAGCCCGGCTGGTCGCTCGCGGCGCGGGTGCGGGCACCGCAGGTCCCGGGAGACGTTCCCGGATTGACGGCCGCGCTAAGAGACCCCGACCCGGTCGTCCGCGGGATGGCCGCGCTCGCGCTCCGCGACCGCAAGGCAGCTGCGCTACCCGCGCTGGACGTGCTCTCCGCGAAATTGTCCGACGACGAGGCAGCCGTCCGCATGATGTCGGCCACCGCGATCGGATCCATCGGACCTGCCGCGGCGGCCGCGATCGCGCCTCTCGCCGCCGCATGCCGCCGCGAAGGCGAAGTCACGCACGTCCTGCGCGCCTGCGCGGAGGCGCTGGGACGGATCGGCCCCCGGGCTTCCTCCGCTCTGCCTCTTCTCCGAGAGCTGACGAAGAAGCCTCTCGTCCGCTGGTCCGCGCAACGCGCCATCGACCGAATCGAGGGGAAGCCGGACCCGGGACCCTGAAGCTCTCGTCGAGACTCCCCGTCTACTTCCGGGGCGACGCGTCCAGCTTGTCGACGTCGTCTCGAAGGCCCAGGTACTCCCACCGCAGCAGAGCCAGAGGGACGTTGCCGTTCTTCCACAGGTAGTCGTGGAAGGCGCGCAGTGAGAACCGGTCTCCCTGCTTCGTGCGGGCGTCCGCGAGGAGGCGCAGGATCTGGAGCTTTCCGACGAGGTAGGAGATCGCCTGGCCCGGGGTCGACGCGAAATGCGCCGCTTCCTCGCGCGCGGTCGCCGCGTCCATCGGGACCATCCGAGCGAGGTACTCCGCGGCCTGATCCATCGAGAGCTCTCCGAGACCCAGCCGCACGTCCACCTCGACGCGAAGGGCGCGCAGCCGCAGGAAGCTCGCCAGGACTTCGCGCGTCCGCGGGCTGTCGTCGAAATATCCCGCGTCGAGCATCATCTCCTCCGCATAGAAGCCGAGGCCCTCGTTCGCGGACGAGTCGTAGTAGTGCCTTCGGATCGGATCCTCGTGCGCCCGAGAGAGGGAGAGCTGGAAGAAGTGGCCCGGCACGCCCTCGTGGACCAGAAGGGGCCTCGGGTCCCGCGCGGCGGAGAGAGAAAAATAGCCCAGCGCCGGAGACGGCACGGGGATGTAGCGGACGGCGTCGGATGAGCGGCGGGACTCCGCCCCGAAATCGTCCTCCTCCCCCGCTCCGCTCAAGGCTTCGAGGTAGCCCGGCAGCGGCAGGTTCCGGAAGCGGCCCACCCACGACGGTACCGTCAGGAGGTTGCGTTCCTCGAGGAAGCGCCGCACCGCGGCGTCCTCGCGGTCGAGCCGCGCCGCCTGGGCGGCCTGGTCCGCGGCGATCGGGAGCTGCGGAAGGCTGGCGTTCCTCGCCTGCTCGGACGTTTCGCGGGCGACGGCACGCGCCCATTCGATTCGTCCGGCCTGCAGCAGCTCCTCCGGACTGAACGGAAGAAGCGCCACGTTGCGCAGGAAGAAGACGTACGCCTCTCTTCCGACGGCGGTCTGAGGACGGAGACCCGGAAGTCGGTTGCCGAGCCACTCACGATAGCTCTCGAGGGCGGGCCCCGCGCGTTCGAGAGCTGCGTCGAAGGCGCTCGGGCTCTCGGGCGCCAGCAGCGGCCGCAGCTCGCGGCCGAAGCGCGTCAGGCGGGCCCGAACGTCCGCAAGCCCTGAGATCGCGAGGCGCGCGAACGGCGCTTCGGCGGGGACGAGGTTGCCTTTCGCGCTCTCGACGGTCGCCGGAATGCTCGCGAGCCGCCGGACGATCTCCGCGCTGCGCGCTCTGGAGAACGGCGGCGGCTGGACGAGAAGATCGAAGACGGCGCCCAGCGTCTGATCGAAATAGAAGGCGGGATCCCGCTCCCATCCGCGCTCCACGTCGAGCTCCCAGCGCACGCGCGCGAAGCCGGACCGGAGAAGCCTCCGGTCGACCTGCCACGAGACCGGCATTCCCGAAGGATCCAGGCGCTCGAGCCGGCCCTCGAAGGCGGCCAGCTCGCGCCTCCGGCGCTCGATCGAGGCGCGGGTCCACTCGGGCGTCCACCCCGGCGGCCGCTCGATGCGAGGGACGTCGTCCTCCGTGATGGGAGCGTTGGCGGCTCGCCAGGACCAGAAGTCGCGCGAGAGGTTTCCGAGCTCGTCCGCCACGAGCGTTCCCGCGCCCGCCGCGAAGAGCCACAGCACGGCCGCGGCGGCGCGCCCCAGGCGCCCGGTCACGCGGTCACCGCTTTACCGCCTCACCGCTTCAGGGCCTCACCGCAAGCCCGGCAGCGCCGCCTCTCCGATCGGCCGTCCCGGAGGCGCGGGGACCCGGCGCGGCCGGTTCTTGCGCGTCTCGGGCTGATCGAAGAACTCGGCGATGTCGCGCTCCGCCTGCCGGACGTGCGCTTCCGCCGCGGGATCGGCGACGCGGCGCAGCTTGAGCTCACGCTCGAGCGCGCGGAGCCGGGCCGTCACGGCGGCCCGGGTCTCCGGCGAAGCTTCGGGTCTCGCTGCGAGATCGAGCATCGCGTCGAGCACTCCCCGCTGAGCCACCCGGCGCAGAGCGGCGAGCCGCGGAGACTTGTCCGGCGCGGCACCCCACGTGGATCCGGACAGACGCGACAGCAGCGCGTCGAGGGGCAACGACGATCGCGCGGAGGGAAGCGTCAGGCGCGCGGCGCGATCGGGCTCGAGCAGCGGCTGCACGACGAGGCCGACCAGCACGCGCGCCGCCGTCAGCGGCGAGAACGCGTCGCCCGCCTCCGACGCGAAGCGCTCCTGCGATTCGCGAGTCCCGGACGGCGCCGGCACGAGGGCCGACAGGATCCGGTCCGGGATGTCCAGGTTCTCGGGCTCGATCGCAGCGACGAGCAGGTCGAGGGCCTCCTTCTGCTTCTCCGCGTGGACCCACGCCACCGGCAGCTGCCCGTCGCCGGCGACCGCGTTCGTCTGATACTGCCCGCCGACGAACTGCTGCGCCGCCTGGATCCCGAAGCGGTGGTAAAGGTACGCGAGATTGAAGCGGCGCTGGAGGTCGTAGACCCACTCACCCGGCTTCAGCTGGCCGACGCCGAACCGGTCGAGGATCACGCGCCGCACCGCCTGCGTCGTCGCGAGCCACCGCACCGGGTCGCTCCCCCAGTCGTACTCCGCCCAGCGCGGGTCGCCGTCCAGCGGGTACACGATCCCTTTCGCGTACCCTTCGCGCACGATCCGGTCGAGCGCCGCCGGGTTGCCGTCCGTCGAATAGCCCCAGCGGATCATGAGACGGTCGTAGGACCCGATGTCCTTCGGATACGCGTCGGAGAGATCGAGCTTCCCGTTCTTCAGCTGGATGTTCGCGGCGAGGTAGTCCATCACGGAGCCCCATCCGAACGTCGTCGCGGCCCAGTTGTGCATGAGCCCCAGCGTGTGCCCGACCTCGTGCGCGGAGAGATAGGCGAGACGCTGGAGGACGAGCGACTCCTCGGAGACGTCCAGGTCGCCGGCCGCGAGGAACGAGAGATCCGGCGAGTCGCCGGCCGAGCACGCGGCGAGCGGCGCCGGAGGTTTCATGTTCTCCCACATCCGCGAGGTCGTGCGGCGGCGGTGCGAGTCGATGCGCGCGACCCCGTGGAGGATCTCTCCCGTGCGGGGATCGGATTGCGCCCCGCCGACGGACCACCCGCGGTCCGAGCGGTTGATCCACTCGATCCCCGAATACCGCGCGTCCAGAAACGTCGCGCCCTCCGGGAGGTCCTTCAGGACGAACGCGTTCTTGAATCCCGCCTCCTCGAAGGCGTGGTTCCACCAGAGGGCGCCCTCGCGGATCGCCGTCCGCTCCGGCTCAGGGATACCGCGATCGAGGTAGTAGACGATGGGTTCCACGGGCTCGGAAACGGCGGCGGCCGGGTCTTTCTTGACGAGACGCCAGCGCACCGCGAGGAACTTCTCGATCGGTTCCGTATACGGCGCGGTGTGGTCGAAGTACCGGCGCGGGATGAACCCGATGCGCGGGTCGAGCGCGCGCGGCGTGAACCCGGGCTCAGGAAGCTTCAGGAAAGTGTGGTGCACGCGAAGGCTCATCGTGTGCCCGTCCGGCAGCACGGACGAGATACTTCGCGGAGGGTTCTCCGACGTGAACGTCGCCGTCGCCTCGATCTCCGTGTTCCGCGGAAAGGCGCCGGACCGGTCGAACGAGAGCGCGGAGCGGGCGGCGTCCTGTTTCCACTCCCCCAGCTTGGCCTGCTTGAGCTCGGGAAGGACACGCGTGTCGGCGAGGAGGAACGCCGTCGCGTCGACGAGCACGCGGTCGCGGTCTTCGGCGACGATGGGAAGCGAAGCCAGGATGGCCGAGGGGAACGACTCCGTCACGACGCGCGACCTCTCCGCGTCGGGCACTCCGCTGCGATGAGAGACCTGACGCTGGTGGAGGAGCACGCGCGGCCCGACGCGCTCGAAGCGGCACATCGCGAGGTCCCCGAGCTCGCCGCGGTCGAGCGAGATCTCGAGCGTGCCCGCGCCGCCGGCGAGCCCGAAACCGTAGAGGAACTCTTCGTTCCATCGCGAGATCTCGAGCAGCAGCTGCCCGCGCCGCGCGTCCCAGTAGTAGGGCATGAAACCGTCTTCGCGCTTCAGGTCGCGAACGCGGTCGGCCACGGCAGCCGGGCGCTCCGCGGGGCCGGCGGACGGGGCCTGGGCCGCCGAAAAGCGGACCAAAAGGACGAAAAATCCGGCACCGACGACCCATCGCCGCATCCTTAACCTCCCGGCCGATAGTGACTTACGAGCCCGAATCTTATCTCCTGAAGTTGCCCGATACCCTGCGCTCCCGCCTGTGATCCAATTTCTGCATCTTTTTCCCTTTTTTCACGCGCGAAAGGAGATTCCGATGCCGCCGACCACAGCCCCGGTAGAGCTCGCTGAAGAAACTCGGAGCGCCGAGAAGCAGGCTCCGGAAAAGAACGAACGGCCAGGATCCGGAGCCGGTGAACAGAAATTTGTCATCAAGCTCATCATCCCGATTCCGGCCTGACGCGTAAGTGACTGATTCCCGGGGCTCCCGCTGATCGGGAGTTTGGGTACTCACCTTGCAGATATCGACGGAAGCCATGCCACCCCTCGCCGCCGCGGCGACCGACGAGGCGTACCTCGTCCTCGATGACAGCCTGCCCGTCATCGACGCGGCGCTCGTGCATCTCTACGGCTACGCCCCCTCCGAGGCGGAAGCCTTCAAGGACACGCTCTCGGTCTGGTTTCACCGGGTCATCCGGCGCTCCGGCGGCGCCGCCAGAAACCTGGGCGAGCTGCGGGAGCAGCTTCTCTTCGTCGCGTGCAAGTACGCGCGCGCGTTTCGCCTCGCGCAGGCGAGGACCGGCGAAGTCTTCGAAGGCGACGTGAGCTCCGTGATGAGCCGCCCCCCGGAAGAGGTCGCCGTCGCGCTGCTCAACCGAATCCGTCCGGAGGCGCGCCCGTGAGCGGCGAGCTCGTTCCCTTTCCTTTCGCGGTCGGAGCCGTGTCCGCCGCGGAGGCGAAGGCCGCCGCCGACGAATTCCTGTCCGCTTCTCAGGAGGAGCGCGGCGCGCGCATTCGCGATTTCCATCTCGAAAATCCCGAGACGCTGCTCGCCGTCTGCCGTCGCCTGGACACCGACCTCGAGACCGCCCCGGCGCAGGTGCATCGCGCCGCCACCGAAGCGTACGAGTACATCGAGCGCCACACCGGACGGGACACGTTCCTGTTCGACGAGAGGGAGTACTACCTGGGCGAGCTCGCCATCCTGGCGGGCACCGCGGCGCGGATCCTGACTCTCCGCGAGGAAGCTCGCAACTGGCTCGACCGCGCCGAGACCTGGTTCCTCCTGACCGCGAACGCGGGCGGGGACACCGCCCGGGTCGGCTACCAGCGCCTCGCCCTCAAGATGGAAGAGCGGCAGTTCACGGAAGTCCTTCGCCTCACGGCCCCGCTCGCCGAGAGCTTCCGCCGGGCGAACGCGAAGGAGCTCGCTCTCAAGTGCCGCTACCTCGAGGGAGCCGCGCTTCGCGAGACGGGCGCGCTCGTGGAGGCGCTGGAGCGCTTCGAGTGCATCCTGGAGGAGGCGAAGGCGCTCTCGAGCGCGCGGATCCTCGGATCCACGTACGTCGCCCTCGTTCAGCTCCACTCGGAGCTCGGCCACGCCGCGGACGCGTTCGCGCTCGTCCGGGAAGCGGCTCCATTTCTGCAGTCTACGAACAACCGGGTCGCCCTCTCCAAGCTCCACTGCGGGCTCGGCCTGCTGATGCGCACGCAGGGGCGCACCGAACAGGCGATGGAAGCGTTCCGCGCCGCGCAGGCGGAGTTTCGCGAGATCGACATGCACGCGGACGTCGCGGCGCTCCATCTCATGATCGCCGACCTGCTCCTCGAAGCCGGACAGGAACGCCAGGCCGAGTGGGAAATCCGAGCGGCGCTCCCGGTCATCGACGAGCTCAAGATGGTCCCGGAAGGTTTCGCGGCGATGTCTCTGCTGCGCGAATCGCTGCGCCGCCGTTCAATCGACCGCCAGGCGCTGCGCAACCTGCACGGGCTCTTCGAAGAGCTTTCCTAGGGACCCCCCAGGCATCACCTAAGCAGACAAGCCGCCTCGGCGCCGCCGTCCACCTCCCTATGGAGGCACGCTCCGGCCCTGCCTCTGAAGAGAAGACCGGGCCTTCGCTCGTCGCTCGGTCGCAGGTACAGTCTGACTACAGCTCTAGCTCGGTGTGCTCCCT
>DASQJK010000074.1:0-6281 GCA_035631095.1 Thermoanaerobaculia bacterium | reverse complement strand
CGGCTCCGTGACCTCGGCAACACCGCACGCGAACGCACTCCCGACGGACGCGCCGTCGTCCCGATCAGCCAGGACGTGATCATCTCGAAGGCATTCGCGAAGCTTCTGTTCGCCGACGGCAAGGCCCTCGGCAGGAACATCGAAGACAACGACGGCGACCTCTACCGGATCGTCGGAGTGATCGACAACTTCTACAACCCCTATGGGTGGCCGATCCACGAGTACGTGATCTTTTTCCCCAGCAAGAGCAACAGCCAGGGCGGCGGCGCTCCCTACCTCGTGCGCACCGAGCCGGGCAAGATCGCTGCGGTGCGGCAGCAGATCGAAAAGGCGCTCCTCGCCGCCGACAACGGACGCAACGTCGTCGTCCAGACCCTCCCCGAGATCAAGTCGCGGTTCCAGGCGCAGTCCGCGCTCCTCGTGCGGATCCTCTCCCTCGTCATCGTGCTGCTCCTCTTCGTGACCTCGCTCGGGATCGTGGGACTGACCGTGTTCTCCGTCGCGGAACGGACCCGCCAGATCGGCACGCGGCGTGCGCTCGGCGCCCGTAAGGCCGACATCCTCCAGTACTTCCTCCTGGAGAACTGGCTCGTGACCACGATGGGGCTCGCGCTCGGGGTCGCGCTCGCCTTCGGCCTGAACCTCACGCTGGTCGCGCGGCTCAACGGAACGCGGATCGACCCGTTTCTCGTGATCCTGGGGGTGGCGCTCCTGTGGGTGGCCGGCCTGGCGGCGACGTACTTTCCCGCGCGCAAGGGCGCCCGAGTCGCCCCGGCGATCGCGACACGGAACGTCTGATCTTTCGCCGTAACCCCGGGCGGCGAACCTTCGCCGCCCGCCGGCGTATCCGGGGCGTATGTCCGGCGCCGCGCTGCGGCGGACGGCGCCTGTCCGGCAGCGGACGGCGCCCGACGCTCGCCTGATGTCCCGCGTCCTGATCGTCGAAGACCAGGCGGCGGTCGCCAACGCGCTCGCCGTGCTCTTTTCGGTCCACGAGATTCCCTACCTCGTCGCCAGAACTCCCGCCGAGGCGCTCCCCCTCGTCGCGGGCGGCTCGGTCGGGGTCGTCGTCCAGGACATGAACTTCAGCCCCACCGCCACGTCGGGTGAGGAGGGGATCGCGCTGTTCCGCAGCCTGCGGCGAATCGACCCCAACATCCCCGTGCTGCTCATGACGGCGTGGACTTCGCTCGAGACGGCGGTGGCTCTCGTGCGCGAGGGAGCGAACGACTACCTCGCCAAGCCGTGGGATGACGAGAAGCTGCTCGCTTCGGTGCGGACTCTGCTCGCGCAGCGCGCGCTCGAGGCCGAGCGGGTTCGCCTCGCGGCCGCGCGCTCCCGGCCTCGCGAAGAGCTCGCCGCCCGCCACGACCTGTGCGGGATCGTTTACGAGAGCGAAGCGATGCACCGGGTGGTCTCGCTGGCCGTCCAGGTCGCGGGGTCGGACGTGCCGGTGCTCATCACCGGACCGAACGGCGCGGGGAAAGAGAAGCTCGCGGAGATCGTCCAGTCGAACTCCTCGCGGCGGGACCGGCCGTTCGTCCGCGTGAACGCGGGCGCTCTTCCGGACGAGCTTCTCGAGAGCGAGCTCTTCGGCGCTGAAGCGGGCGCGTACACCGGCTCCCGCCGCCTGCGCATCGGCCGCTTCGAGGCGGCCGACGGAGGCACTCTCTTTCTCGACGAGATCGGCAACCTCTCCGCGGCGGGGCAGGTCCGCCTGCTTCGCGTCCTGCAGACGGGAGAGTTCGAGAGGCTGGGGTCGTCGGAAACACGGCGCGTCGACGTGCGGCTTCTCTGCGCGACCAATGCGGACCTCCGGCGCGCGATCGCGGAGGGCCGGTTCCGCGAAGACCTCTTCTTCCGGCTGAACGTGATCGAGCTCGCGATTCCCGGCCTCCGCGAGCGGCCCGAGGACGTGGCTCTGCTGACGCGCCACGCGCTCGAGCTGCAGGGGCCGCCGAGCTCGGGTCGTCCCTGGTCGGTATCGGCGGACGCCGAGCGCGCGATGCGGGAGCACGCGTGGCCGGGTAACGTGCGCGAGCTCTTCAACCGTGTCCAGCGCGCCGTCCTGGTGGCCTCCGGCGAAGTGCTCTTCCCGGCGGACCTGGGGTTCGGGCCGTCCGAGCCGGCGGACCCGGGCGCCGACGGGCTTCCGCTCGTTCCCGGAGCGGGGGAACGCGCGGCGTTCGAGGAGCTTCTGAAGCGGCACCGCGGCAGCGTCTCGCGCGCGGCCCAGGAGCTCGGTCTGTCTCGTCAGGCGCTCTACCGCCGCATGGAGCGGCTCGGGATCGTCCTCGAGCGCCGTCCGAAGTAAGCGGCCGCGCCGCCCCGCGCCCGCCGCCGGCAGCTGTTAGCTTTCGCGCGTGCCCTCTCCCCGGTTCAGCCTCGCGGGAAAGCTCGCCGCGGTCGTAGCCTTCAACGTGGCCGTCGCGGCGATTCTCGGTTCGGTCGGAGCGTTTTTCGGCCTGCCGCCGCTCGTCATCCTCGCCGCCACGCTCGCCGGGACCTTACCGGTGGTGGCGTGGTCGATCTCCCGTTTCTGGCGGCCGATCCACCGGATTCTCGAGGCGGTGACCGACGGCGTGCGGAGCTTTCAGGAAAACGACTTCAGCCTGCGTCTCGAGAGCTCACGCGCGGACGAGCTCGGAGACCTCCTGGCGCTCTACAACCGGATGGGCGACGTCCTCCGGCTCGAACGCAACGAGATCTATCAGCGCGAGCTCCTCCTCGACACGCTTCTGCAGGGCGCGCCGATGGCCATTCTTCTCGTGAACTCGCTCGATCGCATCGTGTACGCGAACTCCGCGGCGCGCGTCCTCTTCGCGGAATCCCGCCGGCTCCACGGCAAGCCTTTCGCGGAGCTCGTCGCGAGGGCCCCCGACTCGGCGCGGGAACCTCTCGAAAATGGCGGCGACGCGCTTTTTGCCTGGTCGCGACCCGGCGCCGAGGACGACACCTACCGGCTCGTCCAGCGCCGCTTTCAGCTCAACACGCAGGAGCAGCGCCTCGTGGTCGTCGAACGGATCACGCCGGAGCTGCGGCGCCAGGAGGTCGAGGTCTGGAAAAAAGTGATCCGGGTCCTGAGCCACGAGCTCAACAATTCGCTGGCGTCCGTGAGCTCCCTCCTCCATTCGGCGCGCCATGTCTCCTCGCATCCGCGCCAGGGCGAGGCCGGCGGGGAGGCCGCCTCAGGCGCGGCGCGTCTCGATGGAATCTTCGAGGCGATCGACGAGCGCGTGCGACACCTCTCGGATTTCCTCGACGGCTACGCGCGGTTCGCGCGGCTGCCCCGGCCGGCCCGCAGACCTGCCGCGTGGAGCGAGCTCTTGGGATCCGTCGAGCGGATGTTTCCGTTCCGGCGCATCGGCGAGATTCCTTCCGAGCCCGCGCTCTTCGACCCGGTCCAGATGCAGCAGGTACTGATCAACCTGCTGAAGAACGCCGCGGAAGCGGGAGGGCCGCCGGAGGAGATCGCGGTCGCCGTCGAGCGGGCGCCCGGCGGGGGCTGGCTCCTTGCCGTCCTCGATCGCGGAAGGGGCATGGACGACGACACGATGAAAAAGGCGCTGCTGCCGTTCTACTCGTCCAAGCAGACGGGAAGCGGCCTGGGCCTGCCTCTCTGCAACGAGATCATGAGCGCGCACGGGGGAAGCCTGAGGCTGGAGAAGAGAGCCGGCGGCGGGACGGCGGTGGTGTGCACGCTCCCGGAGTAGTGGTGAATGTCGGGCTTCACTGCGTCTGCTTTTTCGGGACCTCTTTCTTGACGCGCTTTACCCGGTGGGCTCCCGGGGTCGTCTCGCGGCTGACGCCCAGCACGCGCTGCGAGTACGCGCGCGTGAACTCCGCGCCGAGAAGAAGCACCGAGGTCGCATAGAACACCCACAGAAGGATCACCACGAGGCCGCCCGCCGTTCCGTAGGGGGAGGCGATGGCCGTCTTCCCGATGTAGAGCCCGAAGAGCCACTTTCCAGCGACGAACGCCGCCGACGCGGCCAGGGACCCGAGCCCGACGTCCCTCCACGCGATCTCCCGGTCCGGGAGCACCCGGTAGATCATCGCGAAGAGCGCCGTGAAGAGGAGGAAGGTCACCGCCAGGTTCATCGAGCGCAGCACGACCGGCGCGACCTCCCAGCGCATGGCGATCCAGTTCTGAAGCCCCTCGATTGCGGCCGAGAGCGCGAGCGAGACGACGAGCAGAAAGCCGACGCCGAGGAGCAGCGCGAACGACGCGACCCGTTTGCGCAGCAGGGAGGGAATGAGAGGACCCTTTCTCGGCTCGACCCCCCACACCCGGTTCAACGTGCTCTGGAGCTGCGCGAACACCGCGCTGGCGCCGAAGAGGACGACGAAAGCGCCGAGAACCGCGCCGATGCCGTGCCGGTCCTCGCGCGAGACCCGCTGCAGGATGCGCTGGACGAGGTCGGCCTGATCGGAGCCCATCATCGCCGCGAACTGGCGCACGACCAGCCCCCGCACCGAGTCCTCGTCGAAGAACGCGCTTCCCACGGCAATGGTCACGATCAGGATCGGGGCGAGGGAGAAGAGCGTGTAGAAAGCGAGGGCGCCGCTCTCGGTCATGCAGCGGTGCTGGCCGAAACCGTGGATCGTGCCGGTCAGCACCTGCCGCCAGGATTCGAGTCTCTTCTTTTTCATCGCGGTCGCCGGACGAGTCAGCCCTCCGAGGGCTTGTCCACTCCGACGAGCTCAGGCTCCTGCGTCGGCGGCCGTCGGACTTCCTGCTCGAGGGAGGGGCGCGTCCGCTTCTCGAACCTGCCGAGCCGCACCGGCTTTCCGGTGCGGGCCGATTCGTAGAGCGCACGAATTACCCGGACGTCCGCGAGCCCCTCGCGGCCGGAGGGCTCCGGCTCGCGGTCCTCGAGGATGCATTCCGAGAAGGAGAGGATCTCAGGGGCGACCTGGTCGCGGGCGGCGAATTTCTTCTTGCTCTTGCGCTCTCCGATCTTCAGCTCGTGCGCCATGCCTTCGGCGAACTCGAACGCCGGCTCGACGCGCAGCCGCCCCTTCGTTCCGTACACGTCGTAGAAGTGCGACGACGCGGCGCCGAAGCTCGACGTGAACGTGGCGAGCCGCTCGTCGGGGAACCTGAGGATCGCGCTCGTCATCTCGTCCGTCTCGGAGAAGCGGGGATCTGCGCCGCGCGCGGACAGCGCGACGACTTCGACGGGCTCGCTGCGAAACAGGTATCGCGCCGCGTTCAGGCAGTAGATCCCGATGTCGTAAAGCGTCCCGCCGCCCTTCTCGATCGGATTCAGACGGATGTTGTCGGGGTCCTTGACGTCGTTGCAGAACACCGACGCGAAAATGCGGGGCTCGCCGAGCTTTCCCGAGTTGACGATCTCGACCGCCTCGAGGTTGCCCCGCTCGAAGTGGAGACGGTACGCGATCATCAGCTTGACGCCCGCCTTTTCCGCCGCGCGGATCATCTCCTCGCAATCCCGCTCCGTGACCGCCATGGGCTTCTCGCAGAGCACGTGCACGCCGGCGCGCGCGGCGCGGACCGCAAACTCGCGATGGAGGTCGTTGGGTGTCGCGATGTACACGGCGTCGACGCCGGCAGAAGCGAGCCCCTCTTCGAGATCGTCGGTCGAGAAGCGGCACTCTTTCGGCACCCGGTACTTCCGGCCGAGAGCCTCGAGCTTCTTCGGGTCCTCGGAAAAAAGCGCGACGAGCCCCGAGTTCTTCTTCGCATGCGCAAACGCAGGAAGGATGGCCGTCTGGGCAAACCACCCGAGCCCGACGACGCCATACCGGATGCGCCGTCCTTCTCGCGAACCCCTCTTTCGATCAGAGCCCTTGCGTTTGCTCACCATGGACCGCCTCCAGTCATCTCGGAGGCAACTTCGGTGCCACGGAATCCGTTTAGCCTTCCCGACGGCCGCGTCGCCAGACTAGCGGTGTGGTTCCAGCTGCTCAGGCGTGGGCGCCCGCCCTTGTCATCCTGAGGAGCGCAGCGACGAAGGACCTGCCCTTTCACTCGACGCGGGGGCCACGGGGGTCCTTCAGTGACAGGGCGGTTCCTTCGCTTCGCTCAGGATGACAAGAAAGTCGCCTCCGCCTTAGCGCACCCCTTCGGCGAACGAGCCTTTGGGGTCGATGTCCACCGGGATGTCGCCCGTCTTGTCGAGGGCCGTCTTCAGCTCGGGCGGCATCTTTTCGTAGCGCTTGAACCACGCCTCGGCGCGCGCGCGGTCCCCGGTCGCTTCGATCTCGAGAAGCTCCTTCGCCAGAGAGGCGACCGCGCCCGGCATCTTCGCGAAGTC
>DASQJK010000073.1:0-3306 GCA_035631095.1 Thermoanaerobaculia bacterium | reverse complement strand
GAGGCGATGCCGGTCGACGGCGCGGGCGGACAGCCGGCGCACGCCCTGGGCGTCCCGGCGCGCGAAATAGATCCGCAGGGGATCGCCCTCCGAAAACGGATCGGCCCAACCCTCTTTTTCGTGGAGCTCGAGGCGCAGACGCTTCAGCTCCGACGCCAGGGCCGCTCGGAAAGCCGGGTTGTCGGTTTCGTCGGCGACCTGGACGTTCTGGAGGAGGGCTCGCGCGGGCTCGAAGCTGCGGAATGGGCTCGAGGACCAGCTCTCGGCCTCGGGAGCGGGCGCGACTGTGCCGCCCAAGGCCCGCGCATCCGGCGCGAAAAAGGCGAAAGGCAGGCAGAAGAGACCGCAGATCAGCAGTTTGCGATCGATTTGCGATCTCCTTTTCACCCGCATCCGATTTTGAGAATAGTCTCCGGGCGCGACCCCGTCAACGCTTTTACGGACGCGGAAATGCCGCCGTTTGGCGGAAATCCTACGCGGCGGCTTCTTCGATCGAGACGATGACGACCGTGATGTTGTCGACCCCGCCCTTTTCGTTGGCGAGCTCGA
Organism: Thermoanaerobaculia bacterium; assembly: GCA_035631095.1. GTDB lineage: Bacteria > Acidobacteriota > Thermoanaerobaculia > UBA5066 > Gp7-AA6 > JALYUA01. Next base: position 2,757 of record DASQJK010000073.1, on the reverse strand, counting down.
TCAGCTTCTCGCACATTTCTCTGGGGGTCTTTTGCGCGAGCACCACGTCCCGGATCTCCTCGTCGGAGAGCATCGTCGTCAGGCCGTCGGAACAGAAGATGTACCGGTCGCCCGGGGAGAACACGAGCTCCTGAAGGTCGGGAGCGACCGAGGCGCCGCCGCCGAGGGCCCGGGTAACGACGTTCTTCAGGGGGTGCGACTTCGCCTCTTCCTCCGTGAGGATGCCCGCCGCGACCTGCTCGTGCACCCACGAGTGATCGTCGGTCAGGCAGGAGAGCTGCTTGCCGCGAAGAAGGTATGCGCGGCTGTCGCCCACGTGCGCGAGCGAGAGGAGCTTCTCGTTGAGCAGGCCCGCGACGACCGTCGTCCCCATCCCCTTCAGCCATGGCTGGGCCGCGACCGCCGCCATCACCCTCTCGTTCGCCTTCTCGATCGCGACCGCGAGGCGGTTGCTGTTGAAGTCGAGCTCGTGGTTGTACTTGAACGGCCAGGTCGCCTCTTCCTTCTGGCGCGTGGCGGCGATGAACTCGCCGATGGTCTCGACGGTTATCTTCGACGCGACCTCTCCCGCCGCGTGACCGCCCATGCCGTCCGCGACGATGAAGAGTCCCTCGTCCGCGTCGAACGCGAACGAATCCTCGTTGTGCTTGCGCTTTCGGCCAACGTCGGAGAGGCCGAAGACCTCGATCCTCGTCGTCATGCTCCCTTGACGGCGCGCTGAGCGCGGATGTCTTCGAGCGCCTTGCGCACGTCGTGCGCGGATGGATCCCAGCGCATCGCTTCCTGAAATGCTTTTTCCGCCTTCGTCAACAGGCCCGCCTGCCGGAAGACCGTTCCCGCATCCTTCAGGAGGCGGGCGTTCTGCGGCTCGATCGCCATCGCGGCCTCGAGAGCCTTCACCGCCGTCCGCAGGTCTCCCGCGCGGGCCGACGCGAGACCCAGATAATGCTGCGCGCGAACGTCTTTCGGGTTTCGCCGCGTCGCGAGCTGGAAGTTCCCGGCCGCATCCGCGTACTTCTGCTCCTTGTAGGCGACGATGCCCTGCGCGACGTAGTTCTGCGCGACGGCGTCGTCGCCCTGATGCCCGGAGCTCGCGGCCGTGAGCATCGAGAGCTCGAAGTCGTAGGTCTTGCGCCGGTCGGCGTGCGTCAGCACGTTGACGGCCTCGGCGAGCTCCTGGAACTTCGCCTCCGCCTCGCTGCGGTGCTCCCTCGGAGCGCGGTCCGGGTGCGCTTCCCGGGCGAGGGCCCTGAACCGTTCGCGGATATCCACCTCCGAGGCGTCTCGGGAGACGCCCAGCAGCTCGTAATAGTCGACATCTCGGGCCATGCGTTGACCTTGTTTTCGCGTCCGAAGTTACTCAAAAGATTAACATACGGGAATCGGCGGGCGCGGGCAAGGCTGAGCTCCTTCGGGACCCGTCGCCGGCGTTTTTTTGAAGCCTGTTCGACCGCGCGTGGGACGCGCGCGACCGAACAGGGATCGCGGCGCCTTTCCGAGCTTCGCTCGGGACGCCGCTACTTCCGGGACGCCGCTACTTCCGCCGGGCGGTGAAGAGCTTCCGGGCCGCGATCCGGATTCCCTCGGGCAGGTTCGTGTCGCGCATGATGGTTTTGAGGTCTCTCTCGTTCAGCCGCTTGATGAGCGGGAGAGTGACGGAGATGTTCACCTTCGGGTTCTTGACGAGCGCGATCACGATCGCGGGACGGCGCATCCATTCCCGGCTATCGGCGATCTTGCGAAAGATGTCCTCATCGAGATGCCGCATCGAGCAGAACGCCTCGACCTCGTTGACTGTCAGGCCGCGGGACTTGAGGACCGCCGCCCCGATGAGCTTGTTCGCGTCGCCCATCAGAATGCGCCGCTCTTCCTTGCCGCCGCTGTACGCGAGCTTGATCTTCTGCGAGACCGTCATCATCGAGATCCGCTTGTAGGCGGCGCCCGTCGTCAGCGACTTGTCGAGGTCCGGAGACGGCTTCCCGCGCCGGCTCGCGATCCGGGCTTCCTCCGCCTCAGCGGCGGCCACCGAGGCGGCGACTTCATCGGCGATCTCCGGGTCGAGCGTGTCCTCTTCGGCGGCGGCCGCCCCCTCCCGGCGGCGCGCGTCCTTCTCGAAGAATTCCTCTCGCACTTCGAGAAGCCGGCGGCGGCCGTCGGCGGTGAGCTCGGGGTTTTCGAAAAGCGCGTCGATCAGCGAAGGCGTCCGGATGAGCCGGACCTGGTTGATGATCAACGCCTCCTGCGGCGCGCCGGAGACGGTGCGCGCGAGGCGGTCCAGCGTCGTGTCGGAAACCTCTTTGTGCCGGATCACCTGCTCCAGGACGAAGGGATCGTCCGTGTAATGCGCGATGGCGTCGAGCTCTTCGGCGGTCGGACTTCCGTCGAGCAGAAACCGCGATAGTTCGTCCGGGCCGATCTCCCGGAGCGCGGCGCGCGCCGACTCTGCCGTCTCCGGGTCTTCGTCCCCCGAAACGACCAGCAGGGCGCGCGTTTGATCGTTGCGGTCGAGAGGAAGGAGGCCCCGCGCGGCGAACTGACGGATCTGGAGCGGCGCCTGCCCGGACCGGAGAAACGAGACGATATCGTCGGGCGCCGGGGAATCCTGAGCCAAGGAGAGGATCAGCCCCGAGTCGAAGCGGCGGGCAGCGGAAGATCGCGAACCACTTCGCCCGAGGCGCCGAGACGATCGAGCGCGCGGCCATCCACGCTGACGCGCACGCCGCCGGCGTTACCGAGCGTGACGCGGAACCCGGCCTT
>DASQJK010000072.1:0-7008 GCA_035631095.1 Thermoanaerobaculia bacterium | reverse complement strand
GCTCGCGCTCATCTATGCCGTGGCGATCGGGCTTTCCATGGCGGCTACCGCGACGGTCGCCCGGCGCACCGGCGAAAAGAACTCCGAGGGCGCCTCGAGCGCGGCCGTGCAGGTGATCGCTCTCGGGATTTCCATCGCCATTCCGATCGGCATCGCCGGCGCCATCCTCGCGCCGAACCTGCTTCGCGTCATGGGAGCCAACGCCTCGATCGTCGCGACGGGCGCCGGGTTCACGCGCGTCATGCTCGGCATGAACGTCGTCATCCTCCTGCTCTTTCTGATCAACGCGATCTTCCGCGGCGCGGGCGACGCCGCGATCGCGATGCGGGTCCTCTGGTTCGCCAACATCATCAACCTCGTGCTCGACCCGTGTCTGATCTTCGGCCTCGGGCCGTTTCCCGCGCTCGGCGTGACGGGGGCGGCCGTCGCGACGACGTGCGGGCGCGGCACCGCCGTGCTCGTCCAGTTCATCATCCTGTTTCGCGGACGCAGGCGGATCGGGATCGCCCGGCGGCACCTGCGCCTGGATCCCGCGGTGATGGGGCGGATGCTGCGCCTTTCCGGCAACGCGATCCTCCAGGTCCTCATCGGGACGGCGAGCTGGATCGGTCTCGTGCGGATCCTTTCGACGTTCGGCAGCGCCGCGATCGCCGGCTACACGATCGCGGTGCGGATCATCGTGTTCGCAATCCTTCCGTCGTGGGGCATGTCGAACGCGGCGGCCACGATGGTCGGCCAGAGCCTCGGCGCCGGCAAACCGGACCGCGCCGAGAAGTCCGTCTGGATCGCGGGCTTCTACAACATGATCTTCCTGGGGTCGGTCGGAATCGTGTTCGTCACGATGGCGGGCCGGATCGTTTCGCTCTTCACGAGCGATCCGGCCGTGGTCCCCATCGCGGTCGCCGGGCTGCGAACCGTCTCGTACGGCTTCCTCTTCTATGCGTACGGCATGGTGATGGTCTCGGCGTTCAACGGGGCGGGCGACACCTTCACGCCGACGGTCATCAACTTCTGCTGCTTCTGGCTCTGGGAGATCCCGCTCGCCTATTTCCTCGCGTGGCGGGCGGGCCTGGGCCCGCAGGGCGTTTTCTGGGCGATCGCGGTTGCGTTCTCGACGGTCGCGGTGGTGGGGTCGATCGCGTTCAAGAGGGGGCGCTGGAAGCGGAAGAAGGTTTAGACACCGCCTTAAGGCCAAATTAAACGAACGTTCGTGCTATTTTTCGGGCTATCCTCTCGCCGTGCGCAAAGGAGAGCTCACCCGCAACACGATCCTCGACCGGGCCGTCCGCCTGGCCAGCGAAGTCGGCCTTTCCGGTCTGACGATCGGCCGGCTCGCGCAGGACCTCGAGCTCTCCAAGAGCGGGCTCTTCGCGCACTTCCAGTCGAAGGAAACGCTGCAGCTCCAGGTCCTCGGCCGGGCGTCGCACATCTTCATTGAGATCGTCGTGCGGCCGGCCCTCGCGCAGCCGCGGGGCGAGCCGCGGCTCCAGGCGCTGTTCGACCGCTGGCTCGAATGGACGAAGAAGGCGGACCTGCCCGGCGGGTGCATCTTCGTGACGGCGGCCGTCGAGCTCGACGACCGCACGGGACCCGCGCGCGACCGCCTCGTCTCCCTTCAGAAAGACTGGCTCGACCTGCTGGCCAACGTGGCCCGGACGGGCGTCACGGAGGGGCAGTTCCGCGAGGACCTCGACGCCGAACAGTTCGCGCACGATCTCTACGCCGTGATGCTCGGCCATCAACACGCCCATCGGCTTCTGCGCGACCCTCGCGCCACGGATCGCGCGCGGCGAGCGTTCGAAGCGCTTCTCGAGGCCGCCCGGCGGGAGCCGCGGCGGCGCTCGGCCTGACCGGTTCCGTTCGAAGGAGGATGCCATGAGCTCCGCTGTCCCGGGAGGATCCGCACGGAAGAAAAGCGCGGTCCGGCTGCCCCGCTGGCTGCCGCCCGCGATGCGCGGGCTTTCGGCGGTGGCGCCGGGCATCGCCTCGCGCGCCGCCCTTCGGCTCTTCCGGACTCCCCCGCGGCATTCGGCCTCCGAGCTCGAGGCGACCCTCCTCGGCTGGGCGCGCAGCGCGACGCTCGCCGTCGACAGAACGCGCGATCCGATTCCCGTGTGGATCTGGGGCGAGGGGCCGCCCGTCCTTCTCGTCCACGGCTGGGGCAGCCGCGGCGCGCGGCTCGGCTCTTTCGTTGCTCCGCTCGTCGGCGCCGGAAGATCCGTCGTCGCCTTCGACGCGCCCGGCCACGGCCCGGCGCGGGAACGCCTCTCCTCGCTGCCGGAGTTCGTCCTAGCGATCGAAGCAGCCGCGAAGGAGTACGGCCCGTTCGAAGGCATCGTCGCCCACTCGCTCGGCGGCGCAGCCACCACGCTGGCGATGGCCCGCGGCGTCCGCGCGGAGCGCCTCGTCTTCCTGGCGCCGGCTTCCGATCCGAAGGGCTACACCCGGATGTTCGCTTCGCTGCTGGAGGTGCCCGACGGAGTCCGGCTCCGCATGGAGCGCCGGATCGTCCAGTTGTTCGGGATGGAGTGGGAAGAGTTCGACGTGCTGGCCGCGGCGAAGAAGCTCGCCGCGCCGCTCCTGATCGTCCACGATGCCGACGACGCCGAAGTGCCGATCGCGCACGGCGAAGCCATCGTCGCGGCCTGGCCCGGCGCCGCGCTCGTCCGCACGCAGGGACTCGGCCACAAGCGGATCGTCCACGACGCGGACGTGGTCTCCCGGGCGACGCAGTTCCTGCTGGCGTCGGAAAAAACGAGGGCTACGGCCCGCGGGTGACGAGGATCCGCTTCGCTTTTTTCAGGCAGCGCGCGAGCGATTCGTCGACGCCCATCGCGAGGGCTTCGTCGAGAGCGAACCATCCGACGTCGCTGACCTCTCCCGCGGCGTGCTCGCCCGCCGGCTCCTCGGAAGTGACCAGGTACCTAACGTCGTAGTGAAGGTGCGCGGGCTCTTCACCCCGCGCGGGGATCGGGTGAACGTCGACGTCGAGCGGCCGGCCGTCGAGCGCGGGAACGAGGTCCTCGACGCCGGTCTCCTCGGTGGCCTCCCGCAGAGCCGTGCCGAGCACTCCGCCGTCCATGGGATCGCAGTGGCCTCCCGGCTGGAGCCAGCGGTCGAGCTTGCGATGGCGGACCAGAAGGAACGCCGAGCCGTCCGCCCGCGCCACGACGGCGCTGCCGGTGACGTGCCCTTCCGGGTTGGCGCGGTCGAACGGGGTCGCCGCGGACGAGACGAACCGCATCATCCTCTCGAGAGACGCCCGCTCTCGGTCGTCCGCCGGCGGGTAGGCGCCGAGATCGTCGAGCAGCGTCTGGGATCGCAGATCCATGCGAACATTCTGTCCCGGACAGCACCCGGTAAAGCAACTCCGCACCGCGCGGCACACGGTTTCGGCCCACGGCCGGTAGTAGCTCCTGGAGCGAACATTCTCGGGGAGGATGCGTATTCAGTCTTGCCCGTACACGAATTGTCGGCGTTTTTCGGCCATTCGGCACCGATTCTCGAGGGAAAGTCATGACGAAGCGTAAGAAGCGGTTCATCTGGTTGGGAGCGGTCGCGCTCGTCGTGGCGGGCGGGGCGCTCGTCGCCGCCCGGGGGCGGGACAAGGGCAAGGACAAGCCGGCGCCGAGCCCCTTCCGCCTGGGGAAGGTCCAGGCGGAAAACCTCCAGGTGAGCGTGCGCGAGGTCGGCATCGTCGATCCCGTCACGAAGGTCGACGTCAAGTCGGCCGTGTCCGGCCGGGTGCTCGATCTGCGAGTGAGAGAAGGAGCCGTCGTCCACACGGGGGATCTGCTCGCAGAGGTCGAGCCCGACGTCAACCAGGCGCAGTCGCTCTCCGACGTGCAGGCGGCCGTGAAGGACGGCGAGATCAAGCTGCGCGACGCCGAGCGCGAGTACGCCACCCAGAAGGCGCTCTTCGATCAGGGATTGCTCGGCGCCGACGCCTACCGGCAAGTCCAGAACAAGCGCGAGCAGGCGGCCGAGCTCCTGCGCGCGGCGAAGATGCGCTACCAGATCGTCGAGGACCGCGGGATTCCCATCTCGGGCAACGCGGCGTCCCAGAAGGCGCGCGTCACGGCGCCCATGAGCGGCGTGGTCATCAAGAAGGGCGTCGAGCTCGGAGAGACGGTCACGTCGGGCGTCTCGTCGTTCAACGCCGGCACCGTCCTCTTCACGGTGGCCGATCTGAAGTCGCTCATCATCCGCGTCAACCTGAACGAGGTCGACATCGCGAAGGTCCACGTGGGGCAGCCGGCCCGGATCACGCTCGACGCCTACCCGCAGAAAGTCTTCACCGGGAAGGTCACCTTCGTGGCGCCGTCGGCCGAGCTCGTCGAGAAGATCAAGGTCTTCAAGATCGAGGTCACGCCGTCGGAGCTTTCCGAGTCGTACAAAACGGGGATGAGCGCCAACGTCGAGATCCTGGGCGAGAAGCGCGACAAGGCCGTCTCCATCCCGCTCGAAGCGCTGCAGAAGCGCGACGGGCAGACGGTGGCGTACCGCCTGAAGGACCCGTTGAAGCCGCAGCAGATCGCCGCGGCGCGCGAGGGCCTCACCAGCCGCAATAAGTACATCTGGCTTTCCGATCACTGGAAGGAGTACTTCGACGCGGTCCCCGTCTCCGCCGGCGTCGCGACGCTCGAGCGGGTCGAGATCCTGTCCGGCCTGAAGCCGGGCCAGCAGGTCTCGCTCGAGGACCCGACGAAGAAGAAGGTCGAGAAGGACGACGACAACGACTAGCTCGGTCTTATGAACATCATTCACACGCAAAGCCTGACGAAGACCTACGGCACCAACGGCGTCGCCGTGCATGCGCTGCGCGGCATCGACATGGAAGTGGCGCGCGGCGAGTTCGTGGCGCTCATCGGGCCGTCGGGGTCCGGCAAGTCGACGCTCATGTCGATCCTCGGGTGTCTCGACACGCCGACGTCCGGGACCTACTCCCTCGACAGCGAGCGCGTCGACGGGCTCTCGGGGTCCGAGCTCGCGCACATCCGCAACGAGAAGATCGGGTTCGTTTTCCAGCAGTACAACCTCCTTCCCAAGGCCTCAGTGCAGCGCAACGTGGAGCTCCCGATGCTCTACGCGGGTGTGAAGAAGAAGGAGCGGCGCGAGCGCGCGATGGCGCTTCTGGAGAAGGTCGGCATCCCCGAAAAGGCGAAGGTCCTGCCGGCGGCGCTCTCGGGCGGCCAGCGGCAGCGCGTCGCGATCGCGCGTGCGCTCGCGAACAGGCCGTCATTGCTCCTCGCCGACGAGCCGACCGGAGCGCTCGACTCGCACACCGGGCAGGAAGTCCTGGCGCTCTTCTCCGAGCTCCACCGCCAGGGCCACACGATCGTCATCGTGACGCACGACCTCTCGATCGCCGGGCTCGCTCAGCGACAGGTGGAGATACACGACGGATTGATCCATCAGGCCGAAGCCGCCTGAGAGCCCGCCATGTTCACGGGTGCCTTTCGGGAACGCCTCCGTAACTCCTGGGTCGAGATCCGCGAGAACGTCGGCCGGGCGACCCTCCAGGCGCTCGGCGTCATGCTCGGCGTGGCGTCCGTGCTCGGCGGCTTTTCGATTTCCGACTCGCAGCGCAAGCGGTCCGACGAGCTCTACGTCCGGCTCGGGGGTCTCGACAAGCTGAACGTGCAGCCGTCGGCGATCGTCAAGGAGGGCACTCCTTCCGCCCTGCAGATGGCGAACCTCGGGCTGCGCCGCTTGGACGCCGAGGAAGGCCAGGAGCTCGACCAGAAAGCGGTCTCGGGCGTCAGCCAGCAGAAGTATGCGAAGGCGCGGGTCCGTTCGCCGTACGCGGATCAGGAGCGGCCGATCTCCGGGATCGGGGGTGACTATCTCCCGACGGACGGATACGCGATCGCGCGCGGGCGCGTTTTCACGAATGAAGACCTGGCGAGCGCCGCGCCGGTCGCCATCCTCGGCAGCGAAGCCGTCGAGACTTTCTTTCCCGACGGAGACGCCGTCGGAAAGACCCTGCGAGTCGGGGACACGCCGGTTCAGGTGGTCGGAGTCCTGCGGGAGCGCGTGTTCCGCTTCCGCAACTCCGGGCGGAACATCTTCCGCCGCCGCAACCGGATCATCGCGCTTCCGGCGACGCTCGTCGCCCAGCGGTTCCAGGGCGACCGGTATCAGCGACTCGACCGCGTGACGTTCCGCATCCGCAACCTCGACGCGATGGCGGTGTTCTCGAAGGCGCTTTCCGGGATGCTCAAGGCCAACCACCGCCAGCAGGAAGACTTTCGTCTCGACGACGTCGCGGCGCGCGTGAAGAAGCAGCGCAGCCAGGGAGACGTCTACAACATCATCTTCATGCTTTCCGGGGTCCTGTCGCTCATCGGTGGCGGCATGGTCAACGTGAACATCCAGATGGCGACTTTGAAGGAGCGCGTCCGCGAGGTTGGGGTGAAGATGGCGATCGGCGCATCCGGACGCGAAGTCTTCAAAGAGTTCATGACCGAGGCGTTCGTGCTCACCGCTCTGGGCAGCCTCGTTGGCCTTCTCATCGGGATCGCGTTCTCCAAGATCATCACCTCGTCGCTCGGGATTCCGCTCTTCATGCAGCCGAAGAGCTTCCTGTGGGCCTACGGAATGGCGACGGCATTCGGGTTCGTGTTCGCGCTCTATCCGGCCATCAAGGCGAGCCGGCTCTCCCCGATGGAAGCGCTCCGGTACGAGTAGCCGGAACCTGACGATGTCGACCGAAGCTCTCTCCCGTCCCACACCGCGCGAACGCGAGCGGCGCCGGCGCCTTTCGTTCCGCGCGCATCTCAGCCTCTACGGGGAGGTGATCCGCGGCGGGTTCGTGGAGCTCTGGGCGCACAAGCTGCGCTCGACCCTGACACTGACTCTCCTGATGCTCGGGGTGTTCGCCCTCGTCGTCATGACCTCCGTGCTCGATGGAGTCATGGACCGGATCGCGACCGGCTTCTCCGGAATGAGCTGGGACGGCACCGTCCGGATCGCGCCGAAGAGTCCCGAGACGACGGAGGAGCAGAA
>DASQJK010000071.1:0-4385 GCA_035631095.1 Thermoanaerobaculia bacterium | reverse complement strand
CCCTGCAGTTTCCCGTCGTGCTGCTGCTGCTCGCCGGCACGGTGTACGGCCTCGCGCTCGCCATTTCGGCGCTGGCGGTGCGGTTCGGAGACGTGCGAGACATCGTCTCTAACCTCCTGACGCTCGCCTTCTTCGTCACCCCCGTCCTGTATCCGGTCGCGTCGGTCCCGGAGAGGTTCCGCGGCCTGCTCTGGCTCAATCCATTCGCCGTCTTCTTCGCGGCGGTGCACGAGAGCGCTTTTTTCTTCCGCCCCATCTCCGGCCGTATGTGGCTCGGCATGGCGCTCACCGCGGCCGCGGCGCTTCTGCTCGGAGGCGCGATCTTCGACCGGCTTCGCGACTCCATCGCGGAGGAGGCGTGACGGCCCCCGGCGCCGTCTCCGCCCGCGGCGTTTCGAAACGTTACCGCCCCGCCGGGCGTCGCCGAGCGGTCGGCTCGCTCAAGTCGGCGCTCGTGTCTCGCGCCGCCGGCCCGGGCACGGCCCCCGGCGTCGCCGCGCTCACGGGCGTCTCCTTCGAGGTCGCACCGGGGGAGACGGTCGGAATCGTCGGAGCCAACGGGTCCGGGAAGTCGACGCTCCTGAAGCTCCTCGCCGGGATCCTGCGGCCGACCGAGGGAGAGGTCGTTGTCGGAGGAAGGCTCGCCGCCCTGCTCGAGCTCGGCGCGGGATTCCACCCCGAGCTTTCCGGGCGTGAGAACGTCGAAATATCCGGCCTGCTCCTGGGTCTCTCCCGCAGAGAGGTCGCCGCGCGCTTCGATTCCATAGTCCGGTTCGCCGAGCTGGAGGAGTTCCTGGACGCGCCGCTGCGGACGTATTCCTCCGGAATGGCGGTGCGGCTCGGTTTCTCGATCGCGGCGCACGCCGATCCCGACGTGCTCCTCGTGGACGAGGTGCTCGCCGTAGGCGACGAGGCGTTCGCACACCGCTCGCTCGAGAAATTCGCCGAGTTCGAGAAAGCCGGCAAGACGATCCTGCTCGTTTCCCACGACCTGTCGCTCGTGGCGGAGCGATGCCGGCGCGCCATCTGGCTCGAGGGCGGGCGCATCGCGGCGGACGCTCCCGCGCGCGAGACGGTCGCGCGCTACCGGGAGGCCGTGGCCCGCGTGGAAGGAGAGAAGCGGCTGGGCCGGTCCACGTCGCGCCCCGCCGCTTCGGCGTCCGGATCCGATTCGATCGGCTCCGGAAGGGCCCGCGTCGTCGCCGCCCGGGTGCTCGACGGGTCGGGCCGTGCCGCGGGCCGGCTTCGCTCCGGCGAGGCCGCCTCGCTCGAGATGGACGTCCGCGCCGCGGAGCGACTCACCGACTTCGTATTCGGCTTCGCGATCTCGACCGTGTCGGGCTCCCTCGTGTTCGGCTCCAACACGGAGCTCGAAGGTCGGCGGCCTCTCGAGTTCGCCGGCGAAGGAACCGTGCGCCTGGAGATCCCCGCCTTCGCCCTCGCGCCGGGCGTTTACTCGCTCGACGCGGCCGTCCACGCCCGCGACGGCGCTCCTTACGATTACCGGCGCGACCTGCTGCGTTTCGAAGTGACCGCCGACGTCGCGACGGCCGGCGTATGGAGCCCGCGGCGAAGCTGGACCTTCGCCGGAGCCATTCGATGGGTGCCATGATGGGGCGGATTCCCCGGGACCCCGCTGCTCTGCGCGCCTTCCTCCGGCGGCGCTTCACGCGGGAGGGGACACTGGGCCTCTACCTGACGGTGGGGTTCATCGCGTCGGCGATCCTGGTCACGATCCTCACCCTCGTGGTGCACGAAGTCTTCGAGATCCAGGGCCCGGGCCCCGTCGACCGAGCGGTCACGATGGCGGTGTTTCGACTCCACTCGCACACGCTCGACACGATCATGCTCAACCTCACCCATCTCGGAAACGTCACGTTCCTGATGCCGGCGACCATCCTCGTGTCGATCCTGTTCGCCCTGCAGCATCACCGCGTATCCGCACTCCTCTTCCTCGGTTCCGTCATCGGCGGATACGCGCTCGAATCGCTGATGAAGATCGTTTTCCGCCGTGACCGGCCCGATCTGTGGCCGGCGCTCGTGTCGGAGAGGACATACAGCTTCCCGAGCGGGCACGCCACCGTCTGCACCCTGTTCTTCGGAACGTGCGCGGCGGTCGTGTTCCATTCGACGCGCCGTCGGGGGCCCCGCATCGCCGCCGTCGCGATCGCCGTCTTTCTTTCGCTCGCGATCAGCTTCTCGCGGATCTATCTCGGGGCGCACTGGCTGACGGACGTGTGCGCGGGAATGCTCCTCGGGCTCTTCTGGGTCGTCGTCTGTGCCACGGGAACGGAGTATTTCGCGCGGGGCCGCGCGAAGCCGGAGGAGAGCTCATGAGCGTCAGCGTCCGTAAGGAGTTCCTCCCCTTCGCGCGGCCGTCGCTCGGCGAGGAGGAGATCGCGGAGCTTCTCGACACGCTGAAATCCGGCTGGATCACGACGGGTCCGAAGACGGAAAGATTCGCGGCGGATTTCGCTCGCTACACCGGCGGCCGGTTCGCCGTCCCCGTCTCTTCCGCCACCGCGGGCCTGCACGTGGCGCTGCTGGCGCTCGGCGTCGGTCCCGGCGACGAGGTCATCACGACGCCCATGACTTTCGTTGCCACGCTCAACACGATCGTCCATTGCGGAGCCGTTCCGGTCCTCGCCGACATCGACCGGACGACCCTGAACATCCGCGTCGAAGAGGTCGCGAAGAAGATCGGGCCGAAGACCCGCGCCATCGTGCCCGTGCATTACGTCGGCCAGCCCGCGGACCTCGACGCGCTCCTGGAAGTTGCGCGGCCGCGGCGGATCGCCATCCTGGAGGACGCCGCGCACGCGGTCGGCGCGGAGTACCGGGGCCGGCGGATCGGTTCGTTCCCGACGACGTCGGTCTTTTCGTTCCATCCGAACAAGAACATGACGACGGGAGAGGGCGGCATGGTCGTGACCGCGGACGAGGGAGTCTTCGAGAAGGCGTCCCTGCTGAAGTTCCACGGGATGGATCGGGAGGCGTGGAAGCGGTTCTCGAAGGCCGGAAGCCCGCGCTACGACGTCGCCGTTCCCGGTTTCAAGTACAACATGATGGACATCCAGGCGGCGCTCGGCCTGCACCAGCTCCGCCGGCTCGAGGGTTTCCTGGCCGAGCGCGCGCGGCTCGCCGCCCGTTACGACGCGGCGTTCGCCGGCGTTCCCGGGCTCATCCTGCCCGGCCGTGTGCCCTATCCCGTCCGGCACGCGTGGCACCTCTACGCGCCCCTCGTCGACGTCGACAGGCTGACGATCGGCCGCGACGAATTCATGGCGGAGCTGAAGGCGCTCAACGTCGGGACCGGGCTGCACTACACCGCGGCGCACGAGTTCTCCTACTACCGCGAACGATTCGGCTGGCGGCCGGAAGACTTCCCGGAAGCGCACTTCGTCTCGGAGAGAATCGTCTCGCTGCCGCTCTTTCCGGGTTTGACCGATTCCGACCAGGACGACGCCATCGAAGCCGTTCGCACCGTGCTCGCGCGTTTCGCGCGATGACCTGTCTGTGGCTTAAGATCCGGGCACTCCCATCATGAAAGTGTCCGTCGTCGTTCCCGTCTACAACGAGCAGGCGAATCTGGAGGAGTTCCTGCGGCGAACGCTGGCGGTGATGGACGGCTCGGGCGACCCTTACGAGATCATCCTCGTCGACGACGGGAGCCGGGACCGGTCCCTGGAAACGCTCAAGGCGTGGGCGGCGCGGAGGCCCGACGTCCTGCGTGTCCTCGAGCTGTCGCGCAACTTCGGGCAGCACCCGGCGGTGCTCGCCGGGTTCCACGACGTGACCGGCGACGTCGCCGTGACTCTCGACGCCGACCTGCAGAACCCTCCCGAGGAGATCCCGAAGCTGCTCGCGAAGGTACTCGAGGGGCACGACGTGGTGGGCGGGGTCCGCATGTCGCGCCAGGATTCGTGGGCGCGCCGGCTCGCGAGCGGGATCGTCAACCGCATCACGGTGCTCATCACCCGGATGCGGCTGACGGACTTCGGATGCATGCTGCGGGCGTACTCGCGGGACGTCGTGGACGAGATCAACCGCTCGGAGGAGGCCTCGACCTTCATCCCCGCGCTCGGCCAGAGCTTTGCGCGCAATCCCACCGAGGTCGAGGTGGCGCATGCGCCGCGGACGGGCGGCGAGTCGGCTTACTCGCTCTACCGGCTCATCCGCCTGAATTTCGACCTCATGACGGGGTTTTCGACCGTCCCGCTGGAGATCTTCGGGATCTTCGGCTCGTTAGTGGCGCTCGGCGGGATCCTCTTCGGCATCTTCCTGCTCGTCCGCCGGCTGATCGTCGGAGCGGAGGTGGAGGGGGTCTTCACGCTTTTCGCGATCCTCTTCACCCTCGTGGGTATCGCGATGGCGGGCCTCGGGAT